>NZ_JAGMUE010000289.1:89238-229456 GCF_019049165.1 Streptomyces sp. AC627_RSS907 | reverse complement strand
CGCTGCACCTCGGTGTCACCGAGGCGGGCCCCGCCTTCCAGGGCACCATCAAGTCGGCCGTCGCCTTCGGCGCCCTGCTCTCCCAGGGCATCGGCGACACCATCCGCGTCTCCCTGTCGGCCCCGCCGGTCGAGGAGATCAAGGTCGGCATCCAGATCCTCGAGTCGCTCAACCTGCGCCGGCGGGGCCTGGAGATCGTGTCCTGCCCGTCCTGCGGCCGCGCCCAGGTCGACGTCTACAAGCTGGCCGAGGAGGTCACGGCGGGACTGGAGGGCATGGAGGTCCCGCTGCGCGTCGCCGTCATGGGCTGTGTCGTCAACGGTCCCGGTGAGGCCCGCGAGGCCGACCTCGGTGTCGCCTCCGGCAACGGAAAGGGCCAGATCTTCGTCAAGGGCGAGGTCATCAAGACCGTACCCGAGTCGAAGATCGTGGAGACCCTCGTCGAGGAGGCCATGAAGCTGGCCGAGCAGATGGAGAAGGACGGCGCGTCGGGGGAGCCGGCCGTCACCGTGAGCTGAACAGCACGGACCGAAGGGGGCCCGAACGTGACGATTCTGGAGAGCATCCGGGGACCACGCGACCTGAAGGCGCTGTCCGGGGCGGAACTCGGTGAACTGTCCGACGAGATACGTGACTTCCTGGTGCACGCGGTCGCCCGGACCGGCGGGCACCTCGGACCCAACCTGGGGGTGGTGGAACTCACCGTCGCCCTGCACCGGGTCTTCGAGTCACCGGCCGACCGCATCCTGTGGGACACCGGCCACCAGAGCTACGTGCACAAACTCCTGACCGGCCGGCAGGACTTCTCCAAACTGCGCGGCAAGGGCGGACTGTCCGGCTACCCGTCGCGTGAGGAGTCCGAGCACGACGTCATCGAGAACAGCCACGCCTCCACCGTCCTCGGCTGGGCCGACGGCCTCGCCAAGGCCCGTCGGCTGCGGGGCGAGCGGAGCCATGTCGTCGCCGTCGTCGGCGACGGCGCGCTCACCGGCGGCATGGCCTGGGAGGCCCTGAACAACATCGCGGCGGCCCGGGACCGGCCGCTGATCATCGTCGTGAACGACAACGAACGCTCGTACGCGCCGACCATCGGGGGCCTCGCCGACCACCTGGCGACGCTGCGCACGACCGACGGCTACGAGCGCGTGCTGGCCTGGGGCAAGGACGTGCTCCAGCGCACACCCCTGGTCGGCAACACCGTCTACGAGGCCCTGCACGGCGCGAAGAAGGGCTTCAAGGACGCCTTCGCCCCGCAGGGCCTGTTCGAGGACTTGGGGCTGAAGTACGTCGGCCCGGTCGACGGGCACGACATCGGGGCCGTCGAGTCGGCCCTGCGCCGGGCGAAGCGCTTCCACGGGCCGGTGCTGGTGCACTGCCTCACCCAGAAGGGCCGCGGCTACGAACCCGCCCTGCGCGACGAGGAGGACCACTTCCACACGGTCGGCGCGATGGACCCGCTCACCTGCGAGCCGCTCAGCCCCTCCAACGGCCCCTCCTGGACCTCGGTGTTCGGCGAGGAGATCCTCCGGATCGGCGAGGAGCGCGACGACGTCGTCGCGGTCACCGCGGCCATGCTGCACCCGGTCGGCCTCGGCCGCTTCGCCGAGCGGTTCCCCGACCGGGTCTGGGACGTGGGCATCGCCGAGCAGCACGCCGCCGTCTCCGCCGCCGGCCTCGCCACCGGCGGACTCCATCCGGTCGTCGCCGTCTACGCCACCTTCCTCAACCGCGCCTTCGACCAGCTCCTGATGGACGTGGCGCTGCACCGCTGCGGCGTCACCTTCGTCCTGGACCGGGCCGGTGTCACCGGCACCGACGGGCCCTCGCACAACGGCATGTGGGACATGTCGGTCCTCCAGGTCGTCCCCGGCCTGCGCATCGCCGCCCCGCGCGACGCCGACCAGTTGCGCGCCCAGCTGCGCGAGGCGGTCGCCGTCGACGACGCGCCGACTCTGGTGCGCTTCCCGAAGGAGACCGTCGGCCCCGCCGTACCGGCCGTCGACCGGGTCGGCGGCCTGGACGTCCTGCACACCGCGGACGACCCCGTGGTGCTGCTCGTGGCCGTCGGCGTGATGGCGCCCGTCTGCCTCCGGGCCGCCGAGCTGCTCGAGGCCCGCGGCACCGGATGCACCGTCGTCGACCCGCGCTGGGTCAAACCCGTCGACCCCGCGCTCGCGCCGCTGGCCGCGCGCCACCGCCTGGTGGCCGTCGTCGAGGACAACAGCCGTGCGGCCGGGGTGGGTTCCGCGGTGGCGCTGGCGCTGGGCGATGCCGAGGTCGACGTACCCGTACGCCGTTTCGGCATCCCCGAGCAGTTCCTCGCGCACGCCAAGCGCGCCGAGCTGCTCGCCGACATCGGTCTCACCCCGGTCGAGATCGCCGGACGGATCAGCGCGAGCCTGGCCGTCGCGGGCCGGGCCGGGGCACCGGCGGGGGAACAGTCCGGGGACGAACGGATCGTCATGCCAGCGCAAGGAGAGAACTGAATGACCAAGGAGTTCGACCTCGCCGCGCTCTTGGCCGAGCGCGGAGCCGAGCGGTACGAGCTGCACGCCAGACACCTCAACCACCAGCTCCCGCGCATGCTGCGCACCATCGGCTTCGACAAGGTCTACGAGCGGGCCGAGGGGGCGCATTTCTGGGACGCGGACGGCAACGACTACCTGGACATGCTCGCCGGGTTCGCGGTGATGGGCCTGGGACGCCACCACCCGGTCGTCCGCAAGGCGCTGCACGACGTCCTCGACGCCTCCCTGGCCGACCTGACCCGCTTCGACTGCCCGCCGCTGCCCGGGCTGCTCGCCGAGAAGCTCCTCTCCTACAGCCCGCACCTGGACCGGGTCTTCTTCGGCAACAGCGGCACGGAGGCGGTCGAGACCGCGCTGAAGTTCGCCCGGTACGCGACCGGCAGGCCGAGGGTCCTGTACTGTGCGCACGCCTTCCACGGGCTGACCACCGGTTCCCTGTCCGTCAACGGCGAGGACGGGTTCCGCGAGGGCTTCGCCCCCCTGCTGCCCGACACCGCCGTCCCCCTCGGCGACCTGGACGCGCTGGCACGGGAGCTGGAGCGGGGTGACGTGGCCGCGCTGATCGTGGAACCGATCCAGGGCAAGGGCGTGCACGAGGCACCGCCCGGGTACCTGCGCGCCGCCCAGGAGCTGCTGCACCGGCACAGGGCGCTGCTGATCGCCGACGAGGTGCAGACGGGACTGGGCCGGACCGGGAAGTTCTACGCCTTCCAGCACGAGGACGGCGTCGAACCCGACCTGGTCTGTGTGGCCAAGGCCCTGTCCGGCGGATACGTGCCGGTGGGGGCCACCCTCGGCAAGGACTGGATCTTCCAGAAGGTGTTCTCCTCGATGGACCGGGTCCAGGTCCACTCCGCGAGCTTCGGGTCGAACGCGCAGGCCATGGCGGCCGGACTCGCGGTGCTGTCGGTGATGGAGAACGAGGAGATCGTGGCGAACGCCGCGGCGGTGGGGGACCGGCTGAAGTCCCGGCTGGTGGAGCTGGTGGACCGCTACGAGCTGCTCGCCGACGTCCGGGGCCGGGGGCTGATGATCGGGATCGAGTTCGGCCGGCCCAGGTCCCTGAGGCTGCGCAGCCGCTGGACGATGCTGCAGGCCGCGCGCAAGGGGCTGTTCGCGCAGATGGTCGTGGTGCCGCTGCTGCAACGGCACCGGATCCTGACCCAGGTGTCCGGCGACCACCTGGAGGTGATCAAACTGATCCCGCCGCTGATCATCGACGCGGCGGACGCCGACCGGTTCGTCGACGCCTTCACCGAGGTCATGGACGACGCGCACAACGGCGGCGGCCTGATGTGGGACTTCGGCAAGACCCTGGTCAGGCAGGCGGTGGCCAACCGTTAGCGCCCCGCCTCCCGGAGCCGCCTTCCTCCCGGAGACGCTTTCTTGCCTCTGAGGCAAGAGAATTGCCTCACGGGTAATTCTCGGGCTGAATGGAGGCATGACCTCGCACGAGACCGAGCCGCCGGCTCCGGACGGGGCGGCGGACGCGGTGTCCGTCGTGGCGCCGCAGCTGCGTGCCCTGCGGCGCCGGGCCGGCCTCACCCTGGAGGCGGCGGCCCGGGCGGCCGGGCTGTCGCCCGCCCACCTCTCACGGCTCGAGACCGGACAGCGCCAGCCCTCGCTGCCGATGCTGCTCGCCCTCGCCCGGGTCTACGCCACGACCGTCTCGGACCTGCTCGGCGAGACGGCCGCGGACCGGGACGCCGTGGTGCGTGCCGACGCCATGGAGCCGACGGAGGCGGGCGGCTGGACGTACTGGCAGGCGGGAGGGGCCGGCCGCGGCATGCAGGCCCTGCGTGTCCGTGTGCCGCACGGCTCCCAGGGCGACATCGTACGGGTGCACCCCGGTGAGGAGTGGCTGTACGTGCTCAGGGGCCGGCTGCGGCTGCGCCTCGGGGACACGGTCCACCGGCTCGGCCAGGGGGACAGTGCCCACTTCGACTCGCTCACCCCGCACCGGATCGCCGCACAGGACCCCGACGGGGTCGAACTGCTCTTCGTCCACACCCTTCTGCAGAGCCCCTCGGCCGCGCTGTGCCTCGGCCCGACCCCTGGAGAGATGCCATGAGCGCCATTCAGGACAAGTTTCCGCGCGCCCTGTGGGTGCGCCTGTTCATCTACATCGCCCTCGGGCACGTCTTCGGTGCCTTCCTCTACCTGCTGTTCGAGGTGGGGGCCAAGTAGCCGGCGACCGACCGGGCGCGTGGCTCAGTCCAGCATCCGCTCGCGCAGCCGCTCCCGAGTCTCCGGAGTGACCCGCAGGCCCTTCTCCAGGTAGGCGTCGACCCCGCCCCAGGTCTCCTCCACTGTCTCGAAGGCCGCGGCCAGATACTCGGCGCGCGCGTCGAACAGCGGGCTCAGCAGCTCCATGACCTCGGGGGAGTACGCCGAGGCGGCGGAGCTGCTGCGGTGCACCTTGTAGCGGCGGTGCGCGGCGTTCGACTTCAGGTAGTCCTCGACGACGGCCTCGCGTTCGACACCGAGGGCGAGCAGGGTGATCGCGATCGACAGACCCGCGCGGTCCTTGCCGGCCGCGCAGTGCATGAGGGCGGGGACGCTGTCCTCGGCGAGTGCGTGCAGCACGCGGGAGTGCTCCGTTGTGCGCTCCTTGATGATCGTGCGGTAGGAGCCGATCATCCGCTGGGCGCCCTTGTCGTCCGCCAGGATCTCGCGCAGCTGGTCGAGGTCGCCGTCGCGGACCATCTTCCAGAACTCGGCGCCGTCGGCCGGATCGCTCAGCGGCAGGTTCACGTTGCGCACGCCCGGCAGCTCGACGTCGGGGCCCTCGAGCTTCTGGTCGGCCGCGTTGCGGAAGTCGAAGATGGTGTGCAGGCCCAGCGAGGCCAGGAACGCCGCGTCCTCCTCGGTGGCGTGCGCCAGGTGGCCGCTGCGGAACAGCACCCCCTGCCGCACCCGCCGTCCGTCCACGGTCGGCAGCCCGCCCAGGTCACGGAAGTTGCGCACACCGGCCAGCTCGGGCTCGGTCGACGGGACCTGCTGCGTCACGGGGGCTCCTCCCACTCCGCCCCGTCGGCGCTGCTCGACGACGGGCGCCACTCGACGATACGGCATCCCCTGCCTGCGGCAGTGAGTTGTGAAGGCACTGGTGGACCGGCTGTGGGCCGACCACCCGGGCGGTGCCTTCGCGTCCTGCCCGGATGGCGGCGGCCGGGCCGGTCTCGGTGTGCTCGCCCGCCGGGACACGGGGTGCGGACCTCGGCCGACACCGATCCGCTCGACCGGCTCGCCTCCGGGAGGGCTTCAGCCGGCCGCGGAGACCTCGACGCCACGGTGTTCCGACTCGACCGTATTCGGGCGTTCTGTTCTGAATTGAGGCTTGACGCCCAACGTGACCTGGAATAAAGGAGGCTGGGGCGGTCTCGCGTGAGCAGCGTCATATCCGTGACCGTGAGTTGCTCGTCATGCTCACGTAATTCAATCGGTTTTCAAGGCGCTTCACGGGAAACGGCGCACGCGGAATCGACGGAGTGTGACCGGTGATTCCCGCAACGGATCACGGAAAACACGTGCCCGGGCAATTCCTCGCTTGTCCCCGCGCGGCCGGGTCCCTTACGTTCACCACCGATCCGGACGGACGCCTAATCCTGCCGCCGACCGGAGCCCGCACTCATCCATCACCCGTACCCGGCAGGAGCGGGGGACCCACAGGCAGGACCGCCTGTTCCGGTTCCCGGAACAGGCTCGGGGTAAAGCCGCGCCCCTGCGCGGCCGGGCATCTCCAGCCCGCACCCGACAGCTCACCTCGCAGGCGCCGGAGAGGAACTCACCATGCCCGCGAAGGGTAAGCACCGTCGTACCAAGGCCATGCGCCTCACCCGCACCCTCGCCGTCGCCGGAACCGGTGGCGCCGCGCTCGCCCTCCCGCTGATGGGTGCCGCCGGCGCGCAGGCCGCTCCCGCGCAGTCCGCCTCCGAGCAGGCCGTGCGGTCCGTCCCGGCGACAGCAGGGCAGGCCGCCGGGAAGAACCCGGGCACGACGACGTACACCGTCAGGAGCGGGGACTCCCTGTCGGGGATCGCCGACGAGCAGCACGTCGACGGCGGCTGGAAGAAGCTCTACTCGGACAACCGCGAGGCCATCGGCTCCGACCCGTCGCTGATCCACCCGGGCCTCGAACTGTCCCTCGGCCGGCCGGCGGCGACCACCCCGGAGCAGCCCGCGGACAAGCCGGCCGAGAAGCCCGCCGCCCCGAAGCCCGCCGCGTCGGAGGACACCGTCTCGGAGAAGTCGCCGAACGCCACGACGACCTCCTCCCGCACGAGCACCCAGTCCGCAGGCACCGCCAGCGGCTACACCTCCCCCGTCCCCGGCGGCAGCGTCGGAACCCCGTACCACCAGTCGGGCAGCATGTGGTCCAGCGGCTACCACACCGGCACGGACTTCGTCGTCCCGACCGGCACCCCGCTCAAGGCCGTCGGCGCCGGCACGGTCGTCTCCGCCGGCTGGGGCGGCGCGTACGGCAACCAGGTCGTCATCGAGCTCGCCGACGGCCACTACGCCCAGTACGCCCACCTGTCCTCGCTCTCCGTCTCCGCCGGCCAGTCGGTGACGGCGGGCCAGCAGGTCGGCCTCTCGGGTGCCACCGGCAACGTGACCGGCCCCCACCTGCACTTCGAGATCCGCACCACGCCGGACTACGGCTCGGACGTGGACCCGCTGGCCTTCCTGCGCTCGCACGGCGTCCTGGTCTGACGACGGTTCCGGCGCGGCCCTCGCGCCGGAACGAAGGCCGGGCCCCGGTCCCGGGGTCCGGCCTTCGGCGTATTCCGCAATTGACGAACACTTTAGGCGTGGTCTTTCTCACCGCCCGTCAACCCCTTCCTACGGTCGCGTAGGTCACATTCCACGGTGAATCATGGGCCGATGTGGCAGACGATTCGAAGAGTGACAGCAGAGCAGTGATCGGGTCGTACGTGGCGGTGGGGGACAGCTTCACCGAGGGCGTCGGTGACCCCGGCCCCGACGGGGCGTTCGTCGGCTGGGCCGACCGGTTCGCCGTACTGCTCGCAGACCGGCGCCCCGAGGGCGACTTCACGTACACGAACCTCGCCGTGCGCGGCAGGCTGCTCGACCAGATCGTGGCGGAACAGGTCCCGCGGGCCGTCGAACTCGCACCGGACCTCGTCTCGTTCTGTGCGGGCGGCAACGACATCATCCGGCCCGGCACCGATCCCGACGAGGTGGCCGAGCGGTTCGAGCGGGCGGTGGCCGCGCTGACCGCCGCGGCCGGCACCGTCCTGGTGACGACCGGGTTCGACACCCGCGGGGTGCCGGTCCTCAAGCATCTGCGCGGCAAGATCGCCACGTACAACGGACACGTGCGCGCCGTCGCCGACCGCTACGGCTGCCCGGTGCTCGACCTGTGGTCGCTCCGGAGCGTCCAGGACCGCAGGGCGTGGGACGCGGACCGGCTGCACCTCTCCGCGGAGGGCCACACCCGCGTGGCGCTGCGGGCGGGCCAGGTCCTCGGCCTCGGCGTCCCGGCCGACCCGGACCAGCCCTGGCCGCCGCTGCCGCCCCGCGGCACCCTCGACGTCCGGCGGGACGACGTGCAGTGGGCACGGGAGTACCTGGTGCCGTGGATCGGACGCCGGCTGCGGGGCGAGTCCTCGGGGGACCACGTGACCGCGAAGGGGACGCTGTCGCCGGACGACATCAAGATGCGGATCGACGCGGTGGTCTGAAGGCGGGACCGGGGCGCGGCGGCGGGGGACGCCGGCTCCGGGCCGGCTCATCGCCGCGACGGCGTCAACGCCTCCCGCGCCAGCCCCAGTTCCCGGGCGAGCGCCTCGTCCGTCCACTCCTGTGCCTGGGCCCGGGACACCGCGCCCGCGTAGGACGTCAGCTGCACGGCCAGCCCGTCGAGCAGGGCGGTCAGACGCCGGGCGGCGCCGTCGGGGTCCGGGCACGGGAACTCCCCGGCCGCCACGCCCTCGGCGATGACCTCGGCGATCGCCGCCTTCCACTGCCGGTCGAGCTCCCGCGCGACCTCCCGCAGGGCGGGCTCACGCAGGGCCACCGCCCAGCCCTCGATCCACAGCCGCCAGCCCTTGGCCTGTCCGGTCGGGGCGTACCACCGTACGGCCGCCCGCAGCCGGCGCAGCGCCGACGTACGGCCGCCGAGCAGCTTGCGCAGATGGGCGAGATCGTCCTCGGCGGCATGCGCGAAGGCGGCGGCGACCAGCTTCTCCTTCGTCGAGAAGTGATACAGCACCAGCGCGTTGCTGACACCGAGCGCGGCGGCCACGTCGGCGATCCGCAACGCCGCCACGCCCCGCGCGGATATCTGTTCGATGGCTGCGCGCAGCAGCTCCTCGCGCCGCTCCGCCACACTCAACCGGACTCTCGCCACGCCCGTCAGCCTATACAGGCGCCCGGACGTGCGGCGACGGCCGCCTTCGGCCCCCGGACTCAGTCCGCCGAGGCGGCGGCCCCGGCCCCGGAGCCCGCGCCGGACAGGTCGCAGGAGTCCTTGAAGCCCTGGCTGGTGAGGCCGAGCGCCGCGTTGAGACGGGAACGCAGGTTCTCGACGGCGACCATGGCCGTCAGCTCCACGAACGCGGGCTCGCCCAGCCGGGTCCGCAGCCGCCCGGCGAGGTCGTCGCCCACGGTGGGCGGGGTCGCCGTCATGGCCTCGGCGTACTCCATGACGTCCCGCTCCAACGGGGTGTACACGTCACTCTCGCGCCACGCCGGCACGTCGTGGAGCTTGCGCCGGTCCATTCCGCGCTCCGCGTTCTCCCAGTAGCCGAAGTCCATGCACCACGAGCAGCCTATGGAGGCCGCCGAAGCCATCACCGCGAGCGCCTTCAGATCGGAGTCGAGCCTGTTCCACCTGGCGACGGACCGCTCGAACCGCAGGTCGCCCCAGAGCACGCGCGGGTTGTGGGCGAGGGCCTTGCCGGGGTCGAGGACCTTGCCGTAGGTGCGCCTGGAGTACCACTCCATGACACGGAAGAAGAGCGTCCGGGGCGGGGTGAGGGATACGTGGGCCATGGGGGGCCACCTTCCTGTTCGTCGGCCGTGTCGTGCCGTGGCGTGTCGTGTCGTGCCGGGTTCGTTTCGGGCGCCTGGTGCGGAGCGCCCTCACCGGTGCGACGGGTGGAGGGAACCCGGATGTGACATCGGTCGTTCGAGGTGACGTCGGGCAGGACGACAATGAGAGCCTGACCCACTCCACCAGGAGGTACCGTGGCCGCCCCCCGTTCCCCTCACACCGGGCTCCGCGTGCCGCGGCCCGCCGCCTTCGGCGCGGACCCGGGCGGTGAGCGCATGGCGCGCATCCGCAGATCGCCGCACTTCCGCGACGGGGTGTTCCAGAACCCCGGAGGCACCGCCCGCACCCGGCCCTCCGGATCGGCCCGCGAGTTCGCCAAGATCTACTTCGACCGGGAGTCGCGGCTGCGCCGCACCCCGGGGGGAACGGTCCCGGTACACGCCACCACGCTCGCCGACCTCGCCCGGCCGCCCGCCACCGGACTGCGGCTGACCTGGATGGGGCACTCCAGCGTGCTCGCGGAGATAGACGGGCGGCGGGTGCTCTTCGACCCGGTGTGGGGTGAGCGCTGCTCCCCGTTCCCCTTCGCCGGGCCCAGGCGGCTGCACCCGGTACCGCTGCCCCTGGCCGCCCTGGGCGAGGTGGACGTGGTCGTCATCTCCCACGACCACTACGACCACTTGGACATGCCCACGATCAAGGCGCTGGCCGGCACGGACACCCTGTTCGCCGTTCCGCTCGGCGTCGGCGCCCACCTCGAACACTGGGGCGTGTCCGCCGGCCGGCTGCGCGAACTGGACTGGCACGAGTCGACGCGCGTCGGCGGCCTCACCCTGACCGCCACCCCGGCGCGGCACTTCTGCGGGCGCGGTCTGCGCAACACCCAGCACACCCTCTGGGCGTCCTGGGTCGTCGCCGGCGAGGAGCACCGCGTCTACCACAGCGGCGACACGGGCTACTTCGAGGGCTTCCGGGAGATCGGCGCCGCCCACGGCCCGTTCGACGCCACGATGATCCAGCTCGGGGCGTACGCCGAGTTCTGGCCCAAGAACCACACGGACTCTACGCCGCTGCCTGGCATGTGGCCAGACATTCACATGACGCCTGCGCAGGGTGTGCAGGCCCATCTTGACCTGCAGGGAGGCGCTCCGGGCGGGGTGCTGCTGCCGATCCACTGGGGCAGCTTCAACCTGGCGCCGCACCCGTGGGCGGAGCCGGCGGAGTGGACGAAGGACGCGGCCGAGGAGGCCGGCCTTGCGGTGGCGTTCCCGCGCCCGGGCGAGCCGTTCGAGCCGGCGGGGGAGCTGCCGGTGGAGCCGTGGTGGCGGGCGGTCGCCGGTCCGATCGCGCACCCGTGGCGCCGTCCCCGGGGTGCTGAAGAGCCGGCTGCGACGAGCAGGGGTGATCTCGACCTCGCGGGTGAGCGGTGAGGGCGGTCGGGGACGAGACAGGGGGAGATGGTGCGGAGGCTGGAGCGTCTCCCCGCTGACGAGCAGGGTCGTTCGCTGCGAGCCTTGGACGGAGCGACGGAGCGACGGAGCGACGGAGCGACGGAGCGACGAAGCGACGAAGCGACGAAGCGACGGAGCGCCCCCCTTGCCGTCCCTGGGAGGCTCGTCTCGGGGTGTTGTCCGAACGCGCGGCGTGGAGCGCTGAGTTCGCACTCCGCCAGCTGCGGGCCCTCACGGCCTCGCGCCGAGGCAGCGCGTCGTTGCTGAGGCCGGCGAGGGTGAAGGTGTGCAGAATGCGGCAGTTGCCGGGTGTACGTCATGCATCGGCCCGTGAGTTCAGTACTCGCCACTATGTTCACCGCATGAAACCCGAGATGCTCGACAAGATGAGCCGGTTCCGTGAGAAGGCGCTAGCGGGCGGCGTCCCGTCCGCCGAGGTGGAGAGGTGGCTCGAGGCCGCCCGCCCCTGCGCCACCCTGGCGTCCACCGTGGACGGGCCGGTCGTGGGCCACTTCGGCGGGCCCAGCCTGCTGCCCGCCGACGCTCCCCAACACCCGGCAGGGCTGAACCTGATAGCGATGCTGGACCTCGCCGCGCTGCCCGGCGACGCGACGACTCTGGTACTGCCCCCCGACGGCCGGCTCCTCTTCTTCGCCCGGCTCCATCCGGACGACCTTGCCGCTTCCGGCCGAGTGATGTACGTCCCCGCCGGCACGCCCCTCGAGGAACGCCCTGGGGACGACGGCTATGACCGCGCAGAGCTACGGCTGAAGTACGACCTCTCCCTGCCGGACAACGAGGTGCTGATCGACCCCGTCGAGCACCCGCACGCCAAGGAACTGCGCCAGGCCTGGTCGGACGTGCTGTACGAGGAAAGACACCATCGCGACGAGACGCACCTGCAGATCGACGGATACTCCAGGGACTCCTACGGCGAGGACGACCCCATCACCGCGTCCGCCGCCATGGCGGCACGGAGGGCGGGGAAGCCGGAGGGCAGGCGGGCCAGCCCATGGGCACGGCCTCGTCCCGACGACTGGGCGCTTCTCGCTCAATGGTATGGAGGCGCCTTGGACTTCGGTAACCTCCACATCGGCGGCGACGTCTTCTGGACGATCGCGAGGAAGGACGTGAAGGCGCGGTGCTTCGACCAGGTGACCGTCCTGGGGTGCTTCGAAGGCCCGTGAGCTGATGTCCGATTCTGGCTGATGCTGGTGGCAGGCGCGCAGGTCGCGGCGCCGATCGAGTACCGACCGGTAGGCGGAGCCAGGAGACGGAGTGTGCACTGATCGCGGAGATCCTCACTGCGAGGTTGTCCGCTCCGGTAGCGTTGAAGCAATCCGGTCGGTGGAGTCACGGCTGGGGCAATCAGTAGGAAAACCGGCGGCAGGTGCGGCTGGGGGACATCGGCAGAGGAACCAGACGATGGCCACGGTCTACCGCGTGGTGACCATGAACGACGAAGGCCAGGAGCGGAGCGCCCGGTACTTCGATGTGGACGGTCGGGAGATCGATGATCCCCGCCTGACCAGGGGGCGTGCCCCTTCCCGGCATCGGCAGCCTGTGGGCCCGCCCGTGACCTCCGATCCGGGGTCCGGGACGGAGGAGGTTCCACCCGTTTCCCGGACCGTCGTGTTCGACCCGGTGTGGTGGGAGGATCTGAGGGGGTGCACGGCAGTGTTCCTGCCGGGCGATCCCCCGCGCTCCGGACGGATCGCTTTCCACGCCGAAGGTGGGCGGCTGCCGGCCGGTGCTCCCGCCGAAGAGCTCCTGGTCGTCCTGCCGCACGGTCGCGGCGGGCGGCGACGGACCGTTCCCGCGGTGGTGTGCCCGCTCGCCGACGTCCTGCCGTTGCTGCTCGACGAGCTGCCGGAGCGTCTTACCGCGACAGGTGCCGCATGGCGCCACGCGGCCCTCTACGCGCTGTACATGGCCGGCCGAGGGCTGTTGCTGCCCGGGCTGAGTCCCGACGGGTACGACGCCTGGAGGCTGGGGCCGTTCTCGCAGGAGGACGCCGACTGGGTACGGGCATTGGCCGGATCTCTCGCCCCCTCCGCGTACGCGACTCCGTTGGAGCGGGCCGGACGTGGGCGTACTCCGCTGCTGCTGCCGCATCCGTACGACCGGCTGCGTCTGTTCCTGGACGCGGTGGCCGACTTGCTGCCACGCACGCCCGCCGCTGCCACCGCTGCTGGGCAGGCCGCCTTTGCAGGCCGGGACCCCAGGCATCTGCCGGGGCTGTGGGGCTGGACCGCCAAGGTCGCCGACGGCCGGGACGCCGGTGTCCAGCTCTCTCTCCGGCTTGAACTGCCGGATACGGAGGGGTACTTCGAAAGCGCCGACGACGGTACGGGCGCGGGCGCCGCAGACCGCCCCGGAGCGGCGGTGCGGTGTGTGCCCCAGGTGCGCTCGCTGGCGGATCCGTTGCTGCGCGCGGACCTGGCCGGGGTGCGAGGGGGGACCGTGGAAGGGTTCGGCCCTCGTGACCGTGCGCGGGTCGAATCGACGCTGCGTGCGGCCGCCGAGGTCTGGCCCGCGCTCGCCGGACTGCTGGAACCGGCCGGGCCGGACGTACTGGGCCTGGACGACGACGCCTTCCTCACCCTGCTGGACGACGGCATCGGTGCCCTGGCACGGGTGGGTGTGGCGGTGCACCTGCCGAAGGACCTGGTCCGGGACCTCGTCGTACAGGCAGTCCTCGAGCCCGGGAGCGGTTCGCCGGACGAAGAACCGGAGGGATCGGGCTTCTTCACCCCCGAGGCGCTGCTCTCCTTCCGCTGGGAGCTGGCGGTGGGCGACCGCACCCTCACCCCTGCGGAGCTCGACCGGCTGGCACAGGCCGGGCGTCCACTGGTGCGGCTGCGGGACCACTGGGTCGTCGTCGACGAGGCGCTGGTACGCAAGGCCCGCAGCCGGCCACGCGAAGTGGACGCCCTGGAGGCACTGACGGCCGTCCTCACGGGCGAGGTGGCGGGCGACGACGGAACCGCCACCCCGGTGCGACCGAACGGATGGCTTGCCTCCCTCCACGACCGGCTGACCGCACCGGAACACGCCGCGGATGCCGAGCTGCTGCCTCCCGCCGGGCTGGAGGCCACCCTGCGTGGGTACCAGCTGCGTGGCCTGGCCTGGCTCGACCGACTCACCAGCCTCGGCCTGGGCGCCTGCCTCGCCGACGACATGGGCCTCGGCAAGACGATCACCACCATCGCCCTCCACCTGCGCCGGCAGGAAGAACCGAGGACGGCCTGCGGCCCTACCCTGGTGGTGTGTCCCGTCTCGCTGCTCGGCAACTGGGGGCGGGAGATCGACAGGTTCGCGCCCGGTACGCCCTGGCGCCGCCACCACGGACCCGCACGTGACCTCGGTGACCTCCGGCCCGACGAGATCGTCCTCACCACCTACGGCACCCTCCGCCGTGACCTGTCCGACCTCTGCGAGGCCGGACCGTGGGGACTCGTGGTCGCCGACGAGGCGCAGCACGCCAAGAATCCCGCCTCGGTCACCGCCAAGGCCATGCGCGCCCTCCCCGCCCAGGCCCGGGTGGCGCTCTCCGGTACACCGGTGGAGAACAACCTCACGGAACTCTGGTCGCTCCTGGACTGGGCCACGCCCGGTCTGCTCGGCCCGCTCACCGCCTTCCGGGACCGCTACGGCCGGGCCGCCGAACGCGCCGCCCGCGGCAGCGAGGACGAGGCTGACGCGGCGGCCGCCGGACGGCTCGGCCGTCTCATCCGCCCCTTCGTGCTGCGCCGCCGCAAGTCCGACCCGGGCATCGCCCCCGAGCTGCCGCCCAAGACCGAGACCGACCACCCAGTCCGGCTGACCCGGGAACAGACGGTGCTGTACGAGGCACAGGTACGGGAGTCGATGGACGAGATCCGCAACGCACAGGGCATCACCCGGCACGCCCTGGTCCTCAAGCTCCTCACTGCCCTCAAGCAGATCTGCAACCATCCCGGCCACTACCTGAAGGAGGAGACGGCGGCCCGCCTCACCGGACGCAGCGGCAAACTCGAACTCCTCGACGAACTGATCGACGTGCTCCTGGCCGAGAACGAGTCCGTGCTGGTCTTCACCCAGTACACCCGGATGGCGCGGATGCTGGAGGCCCATCTGGCCCGGCGTGGTGTGCGGACACTCCTGTTGCACGGCGGGACACCGGTGCACCGCCGCGAGGAGATGGTCGACGCCTTCCAGAGGGGCGAGGTCCCGGTGTTCCTGCTTTCCCTGAGGGCAGCCGGTACCGGCCTCAACCTCACCCGGGCGTCCCATGTCGTCCACTACGACCGCTGGTGGAACCCGGCCGTCGAGGACCAGGCCACCGACCGTGCCTACCGTATCGGCCAGACCCAGCCGGTCCAGGTCCACCGGCTGATCACCGAAGGCACCGTCGAGGAACGCATCGCCCGGCTCATCTCGTCCAAGCGCGACCTGGCGGACTCGGTCCTCGGCGGAAACCGGGGAGAGGCCGCGATCAGCGAACTGACCGACGACGAACTCGCTGACCTGGTCGCCTTGCACACCACCACCGACCGGAGCAGCCGATGAACCGCAACGGCACAGGGAAGCGCCCCGGTGACCTGGTCCTCCCTAAGCCTCCGCCGGTACCGGGACAGCGGAAGCCGGCGGACGGGCCGTGGGGCATTCTGTGGATCGCGGCCCTGGAAAGTCCCAGCCGACGAGACAGTCGGGACTCCGGCCACGCAGCCAGGCTCGGCCGTGCCCGCACCTACGCCCGGCGCGGGGCGGTCGGAGACATCACCGTACGCACGGGCGAACTGTCCGCCCGCGTCACCGGCAGCGGCCGCCGCCCGTACAGGGTCACACTCCGCGTTCCCGAACTGCCCGAGGCTGACGTGGACCGGCTGCTCAAGGCATGGACGGACGATGTCGACGCCGCCGCCGAACTGTCCCGCGGAGAGCTCGGCGAGGCCACCGCGCGCATCGCCGTCGCCGCGGACGAGCCTCTGGTACCCAGGCCCGGCCTCACCGACTACGCGTGCACTTGCCCCGACTGGGGTTCTCCCTGCAAACACGCGGCGGCGGTCTCCTACCAGTACGCCCGGGCCGTCGACTCCCGCCCGGACGCCCTCCTGCTGCTCCGTGGCCACCGCTTGGACGCCGTGTGCAAGGAAGCAGCGCTCCGGTGCGCCGAACGCGAGGCCGCCGCTGAACAGGCCGCCGAAGCGGAACGGACCAGGGCGGGCGCGGCTCGCGGAGTCCCGGCCGGCGAGGCGTTCGCGCGGGCCGGGCAGGAAGGCGGACTGCCTCCCCTGCCGGAGCTTCCCGCCCCGGCGACCGGGCCCGTCACCGTCGCACCGTTCCCGGAGCCGGGCCACGAGGACAGCCTTGTCGCCCCCGACCGGCTGCGCATGCTGGCCGACGACGCCGCCCACCGCGCCGCCGACGCCTACAGCCACGCGGTCGCCACCGGAGGCGCCCCCGCCGCCCGGCTCTGGCTCGACACCGACCTCTGGCTGGACACCGTCCGGCGCGCGGCGCGAGCGGACGGCGATCCGCGCGTCGTCGGCCGCCTGTTGAACAGTTCGGTCCAGGCGCGTGCCCGGCTCGCGCGGGCAAGCGCGGCGTGGAAGTACGGGGGCCAAGCCGCACTGGCCGTCCTCGACGGAGGCCAGGTGCCACCGCGTGCAGCGGCGACCACGGCACGCGAACAACTCCTCACCCGGCCGCTTCCCGACCTGCCCGGCCCACCGCTGCTGCGCCGCACCGGCGGCCGCCTCCAACTGGTCGGCCACGGTGTCGAGTTGCGGTACGGACCGGACGGTCACTGGTACCCGTTCCGCAAGCAGTCCGGCCAGTGGTGGCCCGCCGGCCCTCCCTCCCAGGACGCCCTGGAGGCTGTGCTGCCGATCCTGCCGGGGACATGACCGGCCGGATCGGACTCACCCGCGACGGACCGGTCGTGGACGTCCGACGGCCACGTGCCGAACACGGCTGCCGCAACGGGCTGCCCGGGTTCAGGCAGCCCCTCGGGTGCATCGAACCACGCCACATTACCCGCATGCTTCACGTCCCCCCAGGGCCGTTCGTTCCTGGCAGCCGGTGTGCCGCTGCTACCGCCCCGGCGCTTCCGGGGAGCGGGTGAGGGCGGGACCCGACCGCGTTGTCTCAGGGGTCGTTCCCGCGGCCGGCGGGGTTGCCCGCCGCTGACGCCTCCACCGGGCGATGCACCCAGCTCGCATCGCGGCCCGACGCCCCACCGCGGAGCGCCGTGGCACCGAGCGCACCACGGCACCGCGGAGCGCCGCGCCGTGGAGGAGTCACCGTCCCGCATCGCTCCCAAGTCGCCGTTTGTCACGGCCTGTTGCCGGACGGCTCAGTACCGGTCGGAGCGCCGTACCTGTCCTGGTCGCTGCCCGGAGTGGGCATTTTTGTAGGACATGTGGTTCCATTACGCCGCTCGAAGATCATTTGCGGCTCGGTTCCGCCGGGGGGAACGACATCGGCGGGCCGCGTGCCGCGACCATGGAAAGTACGCACATGAGAACCACCTGGCATGCCGCAGGCATAGCCATAGGCCGAGAGCGTCGACGCGGCACAGACCGCCGCACGGATGCAGGACCACCGGGTCGAGGTCCTGCAGATGCGCACGGAGACCGACACCGTCTTCGCCAACCCCGACGGCACCCTGACCCGGGAGACGTCCGTGGCGCCCGTCCGGATGCTCAAGGACGGGCGCTGGACCGACGTCGACGTCGACCTCCGCCGCGAGGCCGACGGTGACGTCGTCGCCAAGGCCCATCCGCGGGGACTGTCCCTCGCCGGAAAGGGCGGCGCCCTGGCGCCCTCACTGCGCAGCGCCGCGGCGGCACCGCGGACGCAGGCCCGCGACCTGGTCACCCTGGGCAGCGGCGACGACAGGATCGCCGTCCAGTGGAAGGGCGGCCTGCCCGCCCCACGGCTGTCCGGCCACACCGCCACCTACGAGAACGCCGTCCCCGACGGTGACCTGGTCGTCGAGGCCACCCGCACCGGGTTCGAGCAGTTCCTGCAGCTGCGGCGGGCCCCCCGCGACGGCGCACCCCTGGTGCTGCCGATCGTGCTGCCCGAGGGCATGACGGCCAGGCCCGGTGCCGACGGCGGCGTCGACTTCGTGGACGACTCCGGCGAGACCATCGCGACGATGCCGGCCCCCACGATGTGGGACAGCCAGGTCGACCCGCGCTCCGGGGAGCACGTCAACCGCAAGCGGGTCGCCATGGACGTCAGCCAGTCCGGCACCACCATGCAGCTCACCCTGCACCCGGACGCCGACTGGCTCGCCGCCCCCGGCACCCAGTACCCGGTCACGATCGATCCGGCGACGGACGCCCTCGACGTCCTCTTCGACACCTTCGTGCAGGGCGGCGACACCACCGACCAGTCCGCGAGCACCGACCTGAAGGTGGGCTGGCCCGGCGACCTCGAGGGCACCACCAAGCGCGTCGCGCGCTCCTTCCTGACCTTCCGCACCGCGAACTTCGCCGACGCCCTGGTGTCCAAGGCGTCGCTGAAGCTGTGGAACTACCACTCCTGGTCCTGCGAGAAGCGAAGCTGGGAGGTGTGGGCGGCGGGGGCCGCTGACACCAGCACCCGGTGGACCAAGCAGCCGGCGATGACGGAGAAGATCGCCACCTCCACCGAGACCAGGTCCGCGGCCTGCAACAACGCGGGCTGGGTCACGGCCGACATCACCAGGCTGGCGCAGACCTGGTCCTCCGCCCAGGCCGAGACCGGCTCCGTGGCGCTGAAGGCCGCCGACGAGTCCGACACGTACGCCTGGAAGCGGTTCTACTCCGCCAACGCCGTCAACGGGGACCAGATCCCCACCCTGGAGGTGACGTACAACTACCGCCCCCACAATGGGGTCAACCTCCAGGCCGGGGCACCCTTCATCTCCTCCGGCGGCATCTTCCGGGTGAACACCACCACGCCGGTCCTGCGGTTCTCCACCGTGGACACCAACGGCGAGGACGAGGTCACCGGCACCTACGAGATCACCGACACCGCGACCGGCAAGGTGGTCACCACCGTCAACGCCGCCCCGGTGCCGGCCAACAGCACCTCGCAGGTGAAGGTCCCGGCGGGCAAGCTCGTGTCGGGACACACGTACAGCTTCCGCACCACCGCCTACGACGGCACGCACTATGCCAACGGCTGGTCCGACCCGGTCCGTTTCACGGTCGACACCGCGTGGAAGCCGACAGCGGCGGAGAACGCCCTCGGTCTGGCGAACACGTACTCGGACGCCGCTGACGTCACCGCCGCGACCTCGTCGGACTCCTCCTACGCGTCCATCGCGGTCACCGAGGAGAACGTGGTCTCCGTCCCCTGGGACGGCAGGAACAACGCCATCGACATCCGCAACGACCTCATGCCCAACAAGCTGACCATCCCCGCGGCCGGCACCAAGGGCACCCAGGTCGGCGGCAACGTCGTCTACACGTCGACCGGCCCGGTCGACACCGTCGTACAGCCCACCGTCGACGGCGGCTCGCGCACGCTGAACATCCTGAAGAACGGCAGCGCGCCGCACGACTACGAGACCGGCTTCACCATCCCCGCGGGGATGAAGGCCGTGACACACGACGACGGTTCGGTCTCGCTCTACGCGGCGGGTGACGAGAACGCCGAGAAGGCCCCCGCGTCCGACGCCGCCGGCTTCTTCGACGCGCCCTGGGCCAAGGACGCCGCCGGCAACGACGTGCCGACCAGCTACAAGGTCGTGGGCGACAAGCTCGTCCAGCACGTCGACTTCGACACGAACAGCTCCTTCCCCATCGTGATCGACCCCTCCTGGTGGTCCACCACGAAGAAGATCGCCAAGTGCGCGCTGGCGGTGTCCGGCTTCATCTTCACCTTCACGCCCGCGGGCAGCTCCAAGCGGGTCCTGACCGCCGTGAAGCTGGTGAAGAAGATCGGTGTCAAGAAGACCGCGAAGCTCATCCAGACCTATGCCAAGCGCCGCAAGCTGACCTCGGCGCACCGCAAGGCGGTCGCGGCCCTGCTGGGCATTCCGGCCCTGAAGAAGGCATGCAAGTTCTGATCACGGAGGACCAGTGATTGCGATAGCGGCGGTCCTCGCGGACATCGTCCTGATCCTGACGCACCGCGTACGCGCGTCGCCGGAGTCGGCGAAGTACACGCCGTGGCCCTACATGGCCGCGGGCCTCGCGGGATGCGCGGCAGGCTGGCTCGTCATCGGCCGGCCGGAGACGGCCTGGGACGACGTGTTCCTGACGCTGATCTGCGGCGTGGTCGTCGCCTCCGAGGCCGCTCACGCGGCCCGGACCCTGTCCGGGCGGACGTGGGCGGGCTGGGCGACGGCCCTCGTGAGCGGAGCGGCAGCGGCCACCTGGCTCCTGCCGGACCCTCTGCCGTTCACCTGACACCCCACCTCGGCCACTGAGCCGGGCGGGCCCCCGCGCCGGCGGCCGGCCCCGGTTGACCCGGGCCGGCCGCCGGTCGGCGTATGGGGGCGAGGTGACATGGACCCGGCGGCCGCGTGTCGTGCCGGTCGGCCGGGTTCCCCCTGCACCGCCGAGGCGTCGGGCGGGTCCGCCCCGCGGACGGGGACCATCGACTCCGCGGGGCCGGGGCCCGGGATCACGCGGGGCGTCCGCGGCAACCGGGCCCCGGGTTCGCAGCCGCGCGAGGATCGGCTGCGGTTGCTACTGCCGGCGCGTGGTCGGCATGCAGCCGCTTCCGCTCGGAGCATCGCCCGACTCCGCCCGGACCGTGCGCCGAGGCCACCTGTGTTTCCGCCAGTGGCAGCCAGCCCCAAGGCCCATTGGCGGACAGCCCCAAGGCCGGGGCACATGACGATCTGCGGCCGGAGTACTGACGTCACCCCGGCTTCTCCCGCGTCTGTCGACGGACGGTGAGCCGGCTGTCCCGGAACCTCGACCTCGCGGTGACCGGTAACGGTGAGTGAGGGCGGTCCCGGCGTCGGGGCCGGGGTGACGGGGAGTCCGCGGCGAGCGGCGGGAACCTCCGCACGCCGTGCTCCCCGCGCACCCCCGTCCACCGGCCGACGGCACTTTCACCAATCTCGGGGGATGCGCCCCACTTTGAGGATCTGTATGCTTTGCGAATCTACGCATGCTCAGCTCCTGAACCGCCCGCCTCTAAGTGATCTGCCGGCCGCTTCGGACGCCGCGGGGCATGCTCCCGCGGAGGGAGGCTGATTCCTTGCCCGCGAAGACCCTGCACTCCTGGTTCACCGACAGTGTCCGCCGAGACCCCGACCAGGACGCACTGGTCGTCGCCGGGCAACGCCTGAGTTACGCACAACTGGACGCCGTCTCCAGGGAGCTGGCCGCCCGTGTGGCTGCCGTGACCGGGGCGCGGCCGGCCCGGGTCGGACTGCTCGCCGCAGGCAGCGTGGTCGCCTACGCCGGCTATCTCGGCGTACTGCGCGTCGGGGGCACCGTGGTCCCGCTGAGCGCGGACTACCCGGCCGCCAGGAACCGCCAGGTCGTCGAACTCGCCCGGCTGGACGCCGTGCTGGCCGACGAGGGCAGGGACACCTCGCTCGCGCACGGCACCGGAGTGCCGGTGATCACTGCCGGCGAGGACGATGTGCGGCGGGCCCTGAGCGCCACTCCCACCGCCCCGGCCGACGACGCGCTCGACCCGGAAGGGGTCGCGTACATCCTCTTCACCTCGGGATCCACCGGCGTGCCGAAGGGCGTGCCGATCCGGCACCGGAACCTGGACGCCTTCCTCCGCTTCCACCTCGACCGGTACCGGATCGGTCCCGGCTGCCGGATGTCCCAGACCTTCGGCCTGACCTTCGACCCGTCGGTCTTCGACATGTTCGTCGCCTGGGGCGGCGGGGCGACGCTCGTGGTGCCCACACGCGGCGAACTGGTCGACCCGGTCGGCTTCGTGAACGACCACGCCCTGACCCACTGGTACTCCGTGCCCTCGATCGTCTCCATGGTGCGCAACACCGGCTCCCTCGCCCCGGGCAGCCTGCCGACACTGCGCCGCAGTCTCTTCGCCGGCGAGCAACTGACCCTGGAACAGGCACAGACATGGTCGGAGGCGGCACCCGGGAGCACGGTGGAGAACCTGTACGGTCCCACAGAGCTCTCCGTCACGGTGACGGCCTACCGGCTTCCCGCCGACCACTCCGCGTGGCCGAAGACCTCCAACGGCACGGTCCCCATCGGCCGCGTCCACCCGCACCTCGATCACCGGATCGATCCGCACACCGGCGAACTGCAGGTCCGCGGACCGCAGCGGTTCGGCGGCTACCTCGATCCGGCGGACAACGAGGGGCGCTTCCACGAACCCGGGCCGAACCCGGGACCGGCTCCCAGCACGCGGGCGTGGTACCGGACCGGCGACCGGGTGGCGGTCGAGGACGGCGAACTCGTCCACCTCGGCCGGCTCGATCAGCAGGTCAAGATCATGGGCCGGCGGCTCGAACTGGGCGACGTGGAAACCGCGATCCGCCAGTGGGGCGGCCTCGACGACGTGGTGGTCGTCGCCGCGCCGGGGCCGGGCGGCGAACCGTGGCTCACCGCGGTCTACAGCGGCACCGCGGCAGCACCCGCCGATCTCCGCGACCGTCTGCGCCCCCACCTGCCGGTACACATGCTCCCGTCCCGGTTCGTGCACCTGGACGCCCTGCCGCTCAACGCGAACGGCAAGGTGGACCGACAGGCGTGCGGCGGGCTGTGACGACCCGGCCGGACCACCCGGCCGCGACCACCTGCCCGCCATGGAGTTCCTCGGACCCCACTCGAACGGCAGGACGGGAAAGGAGAACCGGGGGTCACCTGATTTTCTCTGCCGCCGAGCCGACAACAGCCCGGCCTCAGTCGCGCCTGGAGGGGGAAGAGTCATGAGTACAGACGCGGAAGGACGAACAGGCCCGCTCGTCTGGCAATCACATCCGGGGAAACCGGCCACGACCCACCTGGCCGGTCCGGAAGACATCGACGAAGCCTGCCGTCACCTGACCGCGCGTCATCCGGACATCGTCGACGCACTGCACGAACACGGCGCGCTGTGTCTGCGGGGCCTTCCCGTGCGCAGCGTGGACGATTTCGCCAAAGTGCGCGACGTGCTCATTCCGAGCAGCACTCCGTACCGGGAGAAGGCGACCCCGCGCAGCGACTACGGGGGCGGGGTCTACTCGTCCACCGACCTTCCGCCGTCGCAGCCCATCGCCCTGCACAACGAGAACAGCTACACCCTTCGCTTCCCGGGGCTGTTGCTCTTCGGGTGCCTCGTCGCTCCGGAGGACGGCGGGGCGACACCGGTCGCCGACTGCCGGAAGGTCCTGGACAGCCTGCCGCCGCGTCTCGTGGCCAAGGTGCGCTCCGTCGGCTGGCAGCTGAAGCGGTCGTACTCCGACCTGGTGTCGACCGACTGGCGCACCGCCTTCTCGGCCGAGAGCGCGAAGGACGTGGAGCGCTACTGCGACGACAACCTCATCGCCTACGAGTGGCAGCCCGACGGGAACCTCCGCACCAGCCAGCTGCGCCCCGGCGTCATCCGGCACCCGACCACGGGGGCCGAGGTCTGGTTCAACCACCTGGCCTTCTGGAACGAGTGGTCGCTGGACGACGAACTCCGGGAAGCCCTGCTGGACGAGTTCGGCGCGGACGGCCTGCCCTTCAACTCGGCCTTCGGGGACGGCGAACCGCTGACGAGGGAGGACCTCCGGGCCGTCCAGGCCGCCTACGAGACCGCCACCGTGCGTCAGCCGTGGGAGGCGGGCGATCTGCTGCTCGTCGACAACATCCTGACCGCCCACGGACGCGACCCGTTCCGGGGAGAGCGGAAGATCGTCGTGGCCATGGGGAATCCCGTGGACATCGACGACTGCCGGCCCAGCACCCGCCCCGCCGCGACGTCGGCGTAGAGACCAGAGGGAACAGACATTGCGACCCACCCCGCAAGCGGAACGCCCACGCCCCACGGTCGCCGCGACCGGCGTGCCGCCCGATCCGCTGAGCCGATTCCGGAACGCGGTGCGTGAACACCCCGACCGCATCGCCGTACGGGGAAGCGACGGCGACCTCACCTTCGCCGAACTCGACCGCCGGACGGCCCGACTGGCCCACTGGCTGTCCACGCGGGGCGTCGGCCCCGGTGACCGGGTCGGCGTGCGGCTCAGGCGCGGCACCGGACTCGTCACCGCGTTCCTCGGAGTGTGGCGTGCGGGGGCGGCGTACGTGCCTCTGGACCCCGAGTACCCGCCCCAGCGGCTTGCCTTCATGGCCGACGACTCGCGGGTGCGGATCCTGCTGACCGAGGCCGACGCCGAGTTCGCACCCCCTGGGGTCGAGGCGGTCGTGCCCGCGCGGCTCGTGGACGCGTCCACCGACTCCGCCGCCCGGCAGGTCGAGGTGGCGCGCGGTGCCGCCGCCTACGTCATCCACACCTCCGGCTCGACCGGCGAGCCCAAGGGTGTCGTGGCGACCCGGGGAGGTGTCGCCCAGCTCATCTCCGCGCTCGAGCAGACCGGCGTCTACGAGGACGGCACCACGGTCGTGGCCTGGAACGCCAGCCCCTCCTTCGACGCCTCCGTCCAGCAGTGGGTACGGGTCTGCCGAGGCGACACCGTCGTCGTGCTGGACGACGAACAGCGCCGTGATCCGGACCGGCTCGCCAGGGTCCTCGAGGAGAACCTGGTGACGGTCCTGGACGTGACCCCCTCGCACTGGGAGGTGCTCCGCAGCCGTCTGCTGGCCCCCCTCTCCCACGGCCGCGGGCTCAGACTCCTCGTCGGCGGCGAACCGGTGCCCGGACACCTCTGGCGGGAGCTGGCGCAGGCGGCGGCCGACGGCGGCCCGCACGCCGTCAACCTCTACGGGCCCACGGAGTGCACCGTCGACTCGACCGCCGGCAGGATCACCGGGGAGGACCCGCACCTGGGGACGGCCCTGCCGGGCACGGACCTGTTCGTCCTCGACGCCGCGTTACGGCCGGTCGCGCGAGGAGACGTGGGGGAGTTGTACATCGCCGGCGCCGGACTGGCGCACGGGTACGCGAACCAGTCCTCCCTGACGGCGTCGCGCTTCCTCCCCAACCCCTTCGGTGAAGCCGGCACCCGCATGTACCGCACGGGGGACCTGGTGCGCCGGGGCCCCGGTGACGTCCTCGAATTCGTCGGCCGTGCCGACCGGCAGATCAAACTCCGCGGCTTCCGCGTCGAGCCCGGAGAGATCGAGTCCGTGTTGACCAGCCACCCCGGAGTCGCCCACGCGGTGGTCGTCAGCCACGGGACACACTCCGACCAGCGGGTGGTCGCGTACTACATCCCGGCGGCGGTCGCCGCCCCGTCGCCCGACCACCTCAGAAAGCACGCGGCGCAGACACTGCCGGACCACATGGTCCCCTCCGCGTGCGTGAAGGTGGACGAACTCCCGCTGACGCCCAACGGGAAGCTCGACGTCGCGGCACTGCCGGACCCCGACGCGGTGCGCCGTGAGGACGGCCCGGGCGCCGAGCCACAGGGCGAGCTGCAACGGTTCATCGCCCAGGTCTACGCGGAGGTCCTCGGCCGCGACCGGATCAGCGCCGACGACGACTTCTTCGCCCTCGGCGGGCACTCCCTCATGGCCCTGCGTCTCGTCGCCCGCCTGAAGAAGAACCTGCGGCTGGTCGTACCCGTCAAGGAGGTCTACCGGCACCCGCGGGTCCGGGATCTCGCCGAGTACGTCGAGGAGTTGGCCGCGGCGGCGCCGCAGCCGCCCCCGGACGGCCGCGGACCCGGTGACTCCAGGGACGAGGGAGCGCGGGCGTGAAGGACACCACCGTCGTCCGCCCCAGGCGGGAGCCGAAGGCCACCCGGCGCTTCGTCTGCCTGGGATTCTGCGGAGGCGGCGCCGGCTCCTACACGAAGTGGGCCGACGCCATGCCGCCCGGAGTGGAACTCGCCGCCGTCTGCTACCCCGGCCGCGAAGGCCGCTTCGTCGAGGACTTCGCCGAGGACTGGACCGGGCTGGTCGACGACGCGCTCGACGCGGTGCTCTCCGCGGCGGACATTCCCTACGTGCTGTTCGGCCACAGCATGGGTGGCTGGGTGGCCTTCGACGTCACGGCGCGGATCGAGGAGCGCTCGGGCCCCGCCCCCGCGGCCCTGGTGGTGTCGTCGGCGAACGCCCCCAGCCGCGGACTGACACCGGCCGACATGTTCCCGTCGCAGCAGGACAGCGACGAGCGGCTCACGGCCTGGATGGAGGAGTTCGGGCTGATGCCGGAGCACGTCCTCGGCGACCCGGACCTCCGGGAGATGGCGGTCGACCTGATGCGCGCCGACATCCGGGTCCGCGACTCGTTCCGGCACCGGGACGGCGCCGCCGTCAGCACGTCCCTCCAGGTGCTCACCGGCGCCTGCGACGACGTCATCGATCCCGACGCGAGGGAACAGTGGCGCACGTTGGCGAGAGGCGCGTTCCGGCACACCGAGCTCCCCGGGGGGCACTTCTACACGCCCGACGTGTGGAACGCCCTCCCCTCGCACATCACCTCGCTCCACGAGCGGACCCCGACGGCATAGGCGTGCCCAGCGGCCACGAGGAACGCACCGTCCCATCACTCGAAGGCCAGACGCCCCTGCCGCGCCTGGAGAAGGAGACGTACGCGCTGTGATCCCCCAGAGCTGCAAGATCGAGCGTTTCTTCGGACAGTGGGAGTCCGCCGTCGAGCACGTGGCCTGTGCCTCGGACGTCGACGGCCTCTCCCTGCGCGAGCTGCTGGACCTCGCCGACACCGAGTCCCTCGCCCTGTGGGAAGGACTCGAACTCGGCTACACCGAGACCGCAGGGCACCCGCTCCTGCGCGAAGCGATCGCCGATCAGTACACCAAGACCGAAGCCGACGGCGTCACCGTCTGCGGGGGCGGAGCGGCCGAGGCACTGTTCCTCATCAGCCACGCCCTCCTCGGCCCCGGTGACCACGCCGTCGTCATCTGGCCCGCGTTCGAGTCCCTGCACCGCATCGCCCCGGCCCTCGGCGCCGAGATCACACCCGTCCCACTGGACCCGGAGCACGGCTGGGGACTCGACCTCGACGCGGTCCGCCGCGCCCTGAGGCCCACCACCCGCGCGCTGTTCGTCAACTTCCCCCACAACCCGACCGGCGCGCTGCCGAGCCGTGCGGAATTCGAGGCCCTGGTCGCCCTCGGCGCCGAAGCGGGGGTCACCGTCGTCTCCGACGAGGTCTACCGCTACCTGGAGTGGGAGCCCGGTGCGACGCTCCCGGCCGCATGCGACCTGGACGAGCGGGCCGTCAGCGTGGGGGTGATGTCCAAGGCGTACGCCCTGGCCGGCCTGCGCGTCGGCTGGATGGCCACCCGGAACACCGCCCTGATGGACGCGACCCGGGCCCTCAAGGACTACACCACGGTCTGCGCCTCGGCACCTGCGGAGATCCTCTCCCTCATCGCGCTCCGGGCGCGCGACCAACTGGTCGCGCGCAGCAAGCGGATCATCCTCGACAACCTCGCGCACGTCGAGTCGTTCTTCCGGGAACGCCCCGGCGCCTTCGCCTGGGAAGCGCCGCGCGCGGGAATGGTCGCCTTCCCCCAACTGCTGCTCCCCGTCCCGGTCGACGCGTTCGTGAGCGACCTCGCCCGCGAGGAGAGCGTCCTGCTGCTGCCGGACAGCGTCTTCGACACCGCCGACAACCGCTTCCGCATCGGCCTCGGCCGCACCTCCCTCCCCCTCGCCCTGGACCGCCTGGACACGTTCCTCACCCGGCGGGCAACCGCATGACGGGCACGCTCCCGGCGGTGGCCGCCGGCAGACGTCCGCGTCCCTCGCCGGCGTCGCGGTGGCCCGGCGCGACCACCGCGGAAGGAGTCCGCAGTGACACCCGATGAGCCCGACCGGCTCGCAGCGCTGTTCCTGAGGTCGGCACACGACGCACCGGAGCGCGTCGCGATCCGGGACAGCGGCGGCTCGTGGACCTACGCCGAGGTCGCCGCGGCGGCAGCCGGCCTGGCCGGCCGGCTCGCCGCCGCCGGGGTGGTGCCCGGCGACCGGGTCGGGGTCATGGCGGCGCGCCGGGCCGGCGGTCCGGTGGCGATCCTGGCCGTGCTGTGGAGCGGGGCGGCCTACGTGCCGATCGACCCGGGCTGGCCGGCCGCGCGGCGCGCGGCGGTCCTGCGCGGCGCGCGGGTACGGAGGGTGGTGGCGGTCGACACCGCGCACGACACGCCCGAGGACGTGCCCCGCACCGACCTGACGACGCCCGAGCTGCTGCGGACCCGCGACGCCCCGCCGTCCTCCCCGCGCTCCCGCCCGCACCCGGGCGCCGCCTATGTCATCTTCACGTCCGGATCGACCGGCGCGCCCAAGGGCGTCGAGATCCGGTCGGCCGCCGCGGCCGGGCTGGTCGAGTCGGTGGCGTCGCTGATCGGAATGGGCCCGGACTCCGTGTTCGTCGCGCTGTCCTCCTTCGCCTTCGACATCTCGGTGTTCGAGATATTCGCCCCGTGGGCGGTCGGCGGGGAACTGGTCGTCGTCGCCGAACTGCAGGTCCTGGCGAACCGGCTGGGCGCGCTGCTGCACGCGCCGGGCCGGCACGTCTTCTGCCAGACCACGCCGACGGTCCTGGAGCACCTTCTCCAGGCCGGGCTGGAGCTTCCGGCGGGTACCGTCCTGCTGCTCGCCGGGGAACGCCTGCGCCGGTCGCTGGTGGCCCAGGTCGCGCACACCGAGCAGGTGTGGAATCTGTACGGCCCCACCGAAGCCACGATCTACACGACCGCGCACGCCTGCCTTCCCCTGGACCCCGACGACCCGGAGCCGGACCTGCCGATCGGAACCCCGGTCAACGGCGCGGTGGCGGAGGTCCGGCCGCTGTCGGAGACCGCGGGGGAGGTCGGAGAACTCCTGATCGGCGGACCCGGCGTCGCCCTCGGCTACCTCGGCCGACCGGACCTGACCGCGGAGCGCTTCCAGGACGGCGGAGCGCGCTATGCCACCGGCGACGTGGTCCGGCGCAGGCCCGACGGCCTGCTGGTGCACGCCGGACGGCTGGACCGGCAGGTCAAGATCCGGGGCAACCGGGTCGAACTGGACGAGGTGGAGGCCGCACTCGCCGACCTGGTCGGCCACGGCCGTGTCGCGGTCCGGATGGACGCGCACCGCGTGGTGGGCCCCCACCTCGCGGCGTTCGTCGCCGACCCCCCCTGCGACGTCGTGGAACTGCGCCGTCGGCTGGCCGGCCGCCTCCCCGCCTACATGGTGCCCACCCGCATGTACCAGGTACCGGAGATCCCGATGACCAGCAGCGGCAAGACCGACCACAGCGCCCTGCGGGCCCCGGAGGAGACCCGTGTCTGGGACGAAGCGGTGTTCGAGACGCTCTCGAAGCTGTGGGAGCGGCATCTGGGCGCGCCGGCGGCGCCCGACGGCAACTTCTACGCCCTCGGGGGGCGTCCGCACACCGCCCGGCGGATCGCGACCGGGCTGGCACAGGCCCACGACATCGAGGTGGACATCGCGTTGATCGAACAAAACCCGGTGTTTTCCGACCTCGCCGCAACGGTGACCGAGCTTGTTCGAATGTCGGCGCCGCGTGCGGAGAAGGGGTGTTCCAAAAGGCTCGGAGAGTCCGGGTGACCAGACCGATCGGCTGTGAAATCGAAAGACGTTCCAGCATCCCTGAGCAGGGTCAACTCCATTGCGGCGCCGGATGGTCACTCGTTACTCTGGCCGCTGCCGACCGGCAACTTCTCATGGGTGCGGCGTCTCGGCTACCGAAGGGATCGAGCTTTCGATCATGCAACGGATTCCCGCGCTCGGCCCAGAAGAACTTGACCACCGGTCGGCGGCCAGATTCATTCTCTCGCTCCTCGGAAAACAAAAGGCCGCCACGCTCTGGGGCGCGCTCACGGCCGCCGTATGGATGACCAGCCAGGCCCTCATCCCGTTCGCGATCGGCCGCGCGATCGACAGGGGCATCGCCCGCGACGACAGCGGCGAAGTGGTCTGGTGGTCGACGGCCGTCCTGCTGCTCGGCGTGATCAGGGCGACGACCGGTATCGCGTTCTACCGGCACTCGATCATCACGCGTACCGTCTCCGCCTCCTTGACCATGCGCATGGTGACGCGGCACATCACGCGGCTCGGTGCTTCGCTTACCCGACGGCAGGACGCCGACGACCTGATCGCCACCAGCACCTCGGACAGCACGACGATCGGAATCGGCCTGCTCTACGCCGGCCGGATCCTGGGTGCCGTCGCGGCCGTCACGGCCGTCACGGTGGCCATGCTCACGGTCTCGGTCCCTCTGGGACTCCTGGTACTCGTGACCGTCCCCGTCCTCAGCGGACTCAGCAGCCTGCTGCTGCGCCCCCTGCACCGGCACCAGGACACCTACCGCACCCTCCAGGGGCAACTGGCGGGACGCGCCATCGACATCGCCTCGGGGCTGCGGGTCCTGCGGGGAGTGGGCGGCGAGCGGCAGTTCGCGGCGCGCTTTCGCTCCGACTCGGCACGGTTGCGTGTCGCGGACGTCGGTGTGGCGCGCGCCGAAGCCGACTTCGAGGCGGCACGGGTCCTCGTACCGGGTCTGGTCACCGTGATCGTCACGTACACGGCGGCTCTCTTCGCGCTCGACCAGCGCCTGACCATCGGCCAGGTCATCGCGTTCTACGGCTTCGCGACCTTCCTCGCCATGCCGCTCACCGACTTCATGGAGGGGACGAGTCAGGTGACGCGGGCGCTGGTGGCCGCCCGCCGGGTGACCAAGCTGCTGAACGTCGAGCCGCCGCGCAAGGCGGACACGCCCGGGACGTCCACCCCCACGCCGCAGAACCGGGGCAAGGTTCCCCTGGTCGACCGCGTCTCGGGGCTGGACGTGCCACCGGCGACGTTCATGGCGGTCGCCTGCGCCGACCCCTGTGACGCCGACGCCCTGGCCCGTCGCCTGGCTCGCTTCGAGGACTCCGGCGATCCCGCACTGGGCGGCGAGCCGTTGGCGTCGATGCCGATCTCGGTGGTGCGGTCACGGATCCTGCTGGGTCTGAACAGCGACCGGTTCTTCGCGGGCACCATCCGCGAGGAGATCGCACCGGCCGGCACGCTCGACACGGCGGACATCACCGCCGCCCTTCGGATCGCGTGTGCCACGGACATCATCGACCCTCTTCCCGACGGTCTCGACACCCGGATGACGGGCCGCGGCAGAACCTTCTCGGGCGGTCAGCTGCAACGCCTGCGACTCGCCCGGGCACTGCTGGCCGGCGCCGAGTTCACGGTACTCGTGGAGCCGACCAACGCCGTCGACGCGTACACCGAGTACCGCGTGGCGGAGAATCTCGCCCGGTTCCACGAGAACCTCTCGGAGGGGCGGAGCACCGTCGTCTTCACTCTCAGTCCGCTCCTGCTCCAACAAGCGCACCGGGTCGCCTACGTGGAGGACGGCCGTGTGGTCGCCGCAGGGACCCACGACGACATACTGGAAAGTCACTCGGCATACCGGACGTTGGTGGCGCGTGACGACGCCTCACAGGTGGGGACATGAAGGTTCGTACACTGCCGGTCGCCGATGTGAAGTTCGTTCGCCGCTTCCTCCGGCAGGTGGCGCACCGGCACAGAAGAGAACTGGCCCAGGTCCTGGCCCTGTACGGCGTCGCCGTGGGCAGCGGCCTGGTCGGCCCCCGACTGCTCGGCGCACTCGTCGAGGACGTGCGGGACGGCACGACCACGGGCCACGTGACCGCCGTCGCGGCCGCGCTCGGCGGGTTCATCCTGCTGCAGGCGTTCCTGACCCGCGTCGCCTTCCGGGCAGCGGGCCGACTCGCCGCGACGGTGCAGGGCGAGATCCGGGAGAAGTTCGTCGACGACGTGCTCGCGCTCCCCCTGGCCGTCGTGGAGCGGTCCGACGACGGCGACCTGGTGACGCGTGCCTCACAGGACGCGGACACCCTGCGGCACGCCATGCAACTGGCGGTACCACAGGTCACCGAGGCCGTGGTGTGGATCGTCCTCAGCTTCGGCGCGCTCGTGCTGGTGTCGCCCCTGCTGTCGCTCTCCCTTCTGGTCATCCTGCCGCCGCTCGTGATCGTGAACCGGTGGTACCTGGCCAGAGCACGCTCCGGCTTCCTGCGCGAGGCCGCGGCCTCCTCCGTCATCACCGAGGGACTGGACGCCACCATCCAGGGCGCGGCCACCGTCGAGGCGTACGGCCTGCAGGACCACCGCGTCCGCCGCGCGGAACGGGACACACAGGCCTGGTACGAGGCGATGGGGTACACCCTGCGCCTTCGGACGGTCCTCTACTCGGTCGAGGAGTTCCTCTTCACGCTGCCGTTGGCCATCGCCCTCCTGCTGGGCGGGTACGCCTACACCCAGGGCTGGGTCGACCTGGGCCAGGTGACCGCGGCGACCCTGTACATCCTCCAGTTGATGTTCCCTCTGGAGACGCTGCTCGACTGGGTGGGGACGCTCCAGCAGGGCAGCGCGTCCCTGGCCCGCCTGCTCGGCGTCGCGGATCAGTCCGGGCAGGAGGACGGCCCGTCCGGGCAGCGGCCCGCCGGGCACGGCGACATCGACCCGGCGGACCTCTCCGCTCGCGACGTGCGGTTCGCGTACGACGACGGGCCCGACGTCCTGCACGGGGTCGATCTCGCGGTGCGCCCCGGCGAACGGCTCGCCGTCGTCGGGCCGACCGGAAGCGGCAAGTCGACGCTCGCCCGGTTGCTGTCCGGGACGCACCCCCCGCGCACGGGCGAGGTGCGGCTGGCCGGCATCCCCCTCCAGGAACTGCCGCACCACGAGCTGCGCAAGCACGTCGTGCTGGTGAGCCAGGACCAGTACGTCTTCGGCGGCACCCTTCGCCAGAATCTCGAACTGGCCGCCTCCGACACCCCGCAGGACTCCCGGGCCCAAGGCGATGACGCCGCCTTCTGGCGAGCCCTGGAGACCGTCGGCGCGCACCAGTGGGTGGACGCGCTCCCGGAGAAGCTGGAGACCACGGTCGGCGTCGGCGGGGAGGAGCTGACCGATGCGCAGACCCAGCAGATCGCGCTCGCCCGCCTGCTCGTGGCCGACCCGAGCGTGCTGATCCTCGACGAGGCGACCTCCCGGATGGACCCGGGTTCCGCCCGGCAGCTGGAGCGGTCGTTCGCGGCCGTACTGGAGGGACGCACCGTGATCTCGATCGCCCACCGGCTGCACACGGCCCGCGACGCGGACCGCATCGCCGTCGTGGAGGACGGACGCATCGTCGAGGTCGGTTCCCACGAGGACCTGATCGGCCAGAACGGCGCCTACGCCCGACTCTGGTCCAGCTGGGTGTGAGCCGCCGCCACCCGTGCGCGCCGGGGCGGTTCCGGAACCGCAGGCGACCGCCCCGGCCTACCAGCCGTTCTTGTGCGCGCGGGCCTCGTACAGCAGGACCGACGCGGACACCGACACGTTCAGCGAGTCCGCCGACCCCAGCATCGGTATCCCCACCCGCTGGAACCCGGCGTCGTACCACGGCTGCGAAACGCCGAAGCGCTCACTGCCGACCACCAGGGCCGTCCGGCCGCCGTAGTTCAGCGTGCGGTAATGGGTGCTGTCGTCGGTGTCCGCGATGTAGACCCGGAATCGATTCCGCTTGAGCCACTTTATGGCGTCGCCGACCTCGTCGAATCCGAGGGACGGCACCTTGATGCTCATTCCCTGGCTGCTGCGCAGCACTTTCGGATGCGTCATGCGCGTCCGGCGGTTCGTCATCACCAGGCAGTCCGCGCCGCACGCGTCCAGGGTGCGCAGCAGTGTGCCGAGGTTTCCGGGGATCTCCAGCGCGTCCGTGACCAGTACCAGGGCGTCATCGCCGAACGCGAAGGAATCCGGCTCCCAGTCGGGTAAGCGCGCTATCGAGACGAGCCCGTCCGGGTTCGGCCGCTCACCCAGTCGCGCCAAGGTCTTCTCGGATATCTGATAGGCGTGCCGAGCGCGCTCGGCGAGTTCCGCCGCCCGCTTCTTCGCCTCGTCGGAGTAGGCAGCCGCGGGACACCACAGGAAGGTCTCCACCGAGACGCCGGTATCGAGAACGAGATTGTTCTCGAACAATCCTTCCGCGACGAACAAGCGACGGGGGATGCCGGTGCGGTTGTTCCGGATGTCCCGGACGAGGTGCGCCGCCGGATGCTGAAGCCCGATCTGTTGCAGTTCCATGTCACCGCTCGCGTTCGGCCCTGTGGAAGTGTGTCTCAAAGATACCCGCGCAATGGCATATCCACGCCCCTCGTATCACCACCGTCGCGTGCTTCCCCGTACCACCGGGCGCCGGCGCGCTCCCGTCACGCACCCGCCCAACCCCCTTTGTCCGAGCGGGTCTTGTGCTGTGCAGAAATGCCTGCGTACGATGGCGCGGACCCAGCGGTCTGCCAAGACACGCGGAAGGTTGCCAACCATGCCGGTGCAGGAGCAGGACGTCTCCCGAATCTGGGCGGACGTGATTGGAATCCCGGAAGCGGACGTCGACACCAACTTCTTCGATCTCGGCGGACATTCACTACTTCTGATGGAACTCGCCAGTCGGCTCAATCAGCAACTGGGTATTGATACGGATGTCCTCGTGCTGATGGAGTATCCGACGGTCGCGAAGTTCACCGCTCACTGGAACAGCGTGGAAGAGCTCGTCGACGGTAATCGCTGACGGGGAGTCCGCGGCGTCTCGATCGATCCGTACGGGTCCTCTGCCGTGCCGCCGGTCCGGCACGCTTTCTCGTTCCCGAATACCGACGGGTGGAGCACCTGCCGGTGACGGACCACGGCAAGGCCGACACCGCTGCGTTGGAGGAGTACATGGGCGTGGGCGAGACCGAAGCGCAGACCGACGACACCGCTCTCGACGCCATCGAACAGCGTCTGGTCTCGATCGTGCGCCGGACCTTGGACGTCCCGTGCACGCCCGAGGACAACTTCTTCGCGCTCGGGGGCGGTTCCCTCGACGCGCTCGACGTCCTCGCGCGCGTGCGCGCCGAGTTCGGGGTCCGCGTGCGGCTCCGTGACTTCTTCCGGGCAGGCACCATCCGCGAACTGCGCCACCTGATCGGAGACGTGGGTTGACGACCGACAGCACGGACCCGACGACGTACACGCTTCCGATCGGCCCGCTCCAGGAGGGCATCTGGCTCTTCTGGCGGCTGAATCCGACGAGCCCCGCCTACAGCATGCCGGAGGTCTTCCACTTCGACGGCGACTTCGACGTCAAGGCGGCGGAGTTCGCCTTCAACGAGGTCATCCGCCGCCACGAGGCCCTGCGGACGACGTTCCACGAGTCGGAGTCCGGCGTCGTGCAGGTCATCGCCCGTGATCCGGAACCCGTCCCGGTCCACGTGCTGGACCTGCGCGGGCTGCCGGCGGCCGTGCGGTCGGAGCGGCTGGGATCGGCCCTCGACGCGGCGTCGAACCGGCCGTTCGACCTGTCGGCCGAGCCGGCCATCAGGCTCACCGCCGTCCAGGTGTCCGAAAACCGCACCTCGCTGGTCCTGGTCGCTCATCACATCGTGTGCGACGGCATGTCGATGACCGTCGTCCTCGACGAGTTCGGCGAACTCTACCGGTCCGCGCGCCGGGGGACCCCGCCCGCTCTCGGTCCGGTCCCACCCGGCTACAGCACCTTCGTGACACGACAGCTGGCCGCACCCGCCGACGGCACCCTGACCGAGGAGTCGGCGTACTGGCGGGAACGGCTCACCGGCGTCACCGGCAGCGCGCTGCCCGGCGCCGGCCACACCGTCACGCGGGCTCCGGACGCGCTGGACACCTGCATGGTGTCCGTCACGCTCGACGACGGGCTCACGAAGGCGCTCCGGGACCACGCGCGCCGCGCCGGTTCGACACCGTTCTCCATCCTGCTGTGCGCGATGAACGTCATGATCGCCGCCGTCACCGGTGACGGTGACGAGGCGCTCGGAATGGCCACGAGCGGCCGCACACCCGAGTTCGCCCGCACCGTCGGCATGCTCGCGAACATGATCGTCGTCCGGTCGCGGATCGACCTGTCCCGCACGTTCGCCGCCACGCTCGAAGAGGTGGCCCTGGACCTCATGGACGCCATCGACCACCAGGACCTGCCGTTCAGCAGAGTGGTCGCCGACCTGCACGACGCGGGGCCGCAACCCGGCGCCGGCGTCGTGCGCATGCTCTTCTCCGCAGGGGCCACCGGCGGCCTGGAACTCGGCGAGGGGCGGCTGTCGGAGGTGGTGTCGCGCACCGTGGAGGGACCCTTCGACCTGGTCGTGGACTGCGACATCAGCGCGTCCGGTGTCGCCCTCGACTGGGAGTACGCGCTGCGGACCTACTCGCACGAACTCGCCCGGGGCTACTGCGCCGCGTACCAGGAGATCCTGGCGGCGTTGCTGCACCGGCCCGACGTGCCGATGGACTCGCTCGGCCTGACCGGGATCCTGGACCGTGCCGCCCCGCTCCCGCGTGGTGACGCGCCCGCCCCCGGCGCCACGACCCCCGAGGCCCCGCCGCGTCTCGCGGAGGACGGACTCACCGACGTCGAGGAAGCGGTCGCCGCCATCTGGAGCGAGGTGATCGGCGTACCCGTCGACTCGCCGCACGACGACTTCTTCGAACTGGGCGGTCACTCGCTGCTGGCGGGCCGGGTCGTCGCGTCGGTGCGCAAGCACCTCTCGTCCACCGCGTCCCTGCGCCTGCTCTTCGACCACCCGCGGTTGCGCGACTTCACCTCCTGTCTGGGCGTCGGAGCCGACGCGGACGGCGTGCCGCACGCCCTTGACGGTGCTTCCGCGCCGCGACCGGCCGGGCCGGCATGACCGCGTGACGGCGGTCCGCCCGAGCGGGGCGCGGGTTCGCGGACACGACGACGGTTCACGTGAGGAGCAGCAGATGCAGGAGCCGTTGGCCATCGTGGGCATGGCGTGCAGGGTTCCGGGCGCAGCCGACTACCGGTCTCTGTGGGCCCGCGTCGAGGCCGGCGCGACGGGCATGGTGGAGGTCGGTGAGCGGGACCGCCGGCGCGAGGGGGTCGTCCTGGACCCGGCGGTCCGCAACCGGTATGTACCCGTGGCCGCGCCGCTGGACGGGTACGACGAGTTCGACAGCGCCGCGTTCGGACTCAGCGCCGGTGAGGCCGACGGGATCAACCTCAACCACCGCGTCATGATGGAAGTCGTGCTCGAGGCGCTGGAGGACGCCGGCTGCGACCCCCTGCGGTACCCCGGGAACATCGGTTTGTTCGCCGCCGGAGGGGGCGCCTCACCGATCTCGGTCGTGCGGCGCGCCGGGGACGACCGGTACGGCGACGCCACGAGGCCGCTCAGGCTCTCCGAGGCGATCAACTGGACGGCGCTCCTCGACAACGATTTTCTGGCCACCCGGATCGCCTACCCGCTCGACCTGCGCGGGCCGTGCCTGACCGTGCAGAGCGCGTGCTCCGGCTCCCTCGTCGCCCTGCACCTCGCGAGCCGGAGCGTCCTCAGCGGTGAGTCCGACACGGCCGTGGCCGGCGGCGTGAACATCGAGCTCCCGCACCGGGTGGGCTACTACCACCAGGAGGGCGGCGTCTGGTCCGCCGACGGCCACTGCCGGCCGTTCGACCGTGCCGCCGACGGCACCATCACCGCGAGCGGCGCGGGCGCGGTGGTGATCAAGCGCCTGGACCGGGCGCTCGCCGACGGTGACGCCGTGCACGCCGTCATCCGCGGCAGCGCGCTCAACAACGACGGCAACCGGAAGGTCGGCTTCACGGCGCCGAGCGTGAACCAGCAGAGCCTGGTCATCGGTGCGGCGCTGGCCGCCGCGGGGGTCGACAAACGCGACATCGGCTACCTGGAGGCGCACGGCACCGCCACCGCCATCGGAGACGTCGTCGAATGGGCGGCCGTCGAACGTGCCCTGGGCCCGGACGGTGTGCGCTGCGCGATCGGCGCGACCAAGGCGAACGTCGGCCATCTCGGCGCCGCCGCCGGCATCGTCGGCCTCATCAAGGCCGTACTCGTCGTCGCGCACGGCCGGATCCCCCCGGTCGCGAACTTCGTGGAGCTCAACCCGCGGATCAGACCGGCGAGCGACCGGCTCTACGTGCCCGACGGCCGCGGCGTGTGGGAGGAACGCGGCGTGTGGGAGGACGACGAGAGGCCGCGCCGGGCCGGGGTGAGCTCGATGGGGATCGGCGGAACCAACGCGCACGTCGTACTCGAGCAGGCGCCGGTCACCGAAACACCCGACGAACCGCGCGAGCACGTCTGCGTCCTGCCGGTCACCGCCGCCTCCGAGCGCAGCGTCGAGGACACCACCGACCGCGTGGCGCGGTACGCCGCGGACCATCCGCACCGTCTGCGCAGCCTCGCCCACACGATGCGGACGGGCCGGCGCGTCCTCGCCCACCGGGAGGCGATCGTCGTCGCCAGGCGCGACGACGGGATCACCACGTGGCGCACCGGCAGCCGCCTCGCCGAGCGGGACCACGACAGCGCCCTCGTCCTCCCGGGCCAAGGGAGGCCGGCGGGAGACCTGCGCGCGGCCGAGGCCGGGATCGACGGATTCGCGGACCTGCTCACCGAGGCGCTCCGGTGTCTGCCGGCCGAGGCCCGGCCACTGGTGCGAGGGCTCCTCACCGGGGCGCCCGAGACCGCGCCGGAGCCTCTGCTCACCGAGCTGGCGGTGCTCGTGCAGTCCGTGACGATCGCGAGGTCGCTGCTCGCCGACGGCCTGCGGCCCCGGTCCCTGTGCGGATTCAGCCTGGGCGAGGTCGCCGCGGGCGTCGTCGCCGGCGTGTTCGACCTGACCGAGGCCGCCGCGGTCCTGTCGGAGCGGGCGCGGATCCTGAAGGGCGCCCCGGCGGGCGGCATGATCCGGGTCCGGCTCCCGGAGGCGTCCGTCACCCCGTACCTCGGCGCGGGTGTGTCGCTGGCGATCGTGCCCGGCGCCAGGGACTGCATGCTCAGCGGTGAGAGGGCCGCCATCGACGCGGTCGCCGCCCGGCTGCGCGGCGACGGCATCGCCGGTGTCCGAGTCCCCGTCGCGCACCCCTACCACAGCGCGGTCCTGGAGGACGCCGTCGCGCAGTACACGGCGGCCTGGTCCCAGGTCGGCCTCCGGCCGCCGGAGATCCGGCTGATGTCACCCACGACGGGCGACTGGCTGGACGAGGAGACGGCCCGCGACCCCGGCTTCTGGGCGAGCCATCTGGTCCGGACGGTCCGCTTCGGCGACGCGGTGCACAGGCTCCGCGCGAGCGGTACGGACCTCGCCCACGTCCTGGACTCCGAAGCCGGTGTCACGCTGTTCGTCAGGGAGGTGTTCGGCGCCGACGCGCCGGCCATGACCACCGGCGGGCAGGCGGGCTACGACGCGTTCTCCCGGGCCCGGCTGCTGGCGTCCGCGTGGTCGGCCGGCCAGGACGACACCGCGGTGACCACCGGGGAGACCGGCCGGGGGAGCGGCGCGGGCGCACCCGTGACGCTCGTCCACGCTCCCACCTACGCGTTCGACCGCAGCGCTCGGAAGGAGCAGCCGCCCATGCCGACGGAAGCACAGCCGACTCCCGGCGCCGTCCGGCCGGCCCCGCCGGCCGAGGACCGTGTCCCGGCCGAGGCTCCCACGCCGGTCCTGTCGCCCGCCGACGCGGTGAGGATCGAGAGCGGCGTCCGGAACATCGTCGCCAAGCTCGTGGGGTGCGCACCGCAGGAGGTGGAGCCGAGCGCCTCCTTCATCGAGCTCGGGTACGACTCGTTCCTGCTCATCCAGCTCGCGGACGCGCTGTCGGCGGAGTTCCGGACCGACATCGACGTGCGGCTGCTCTTCTTCGACCTGGACTCCTGCGACGGGGTGAGCGCACACCTCAAGGGGCTCGTTCCACCGCTCGGCCCCTCGGCGCCGGCCACCGCCGTGGGCCCGGAGCCGCCGCGGGCACCGGAGCCGGCCCGGCAGCCCCCGCGTCGCACGCCCGAACCCGCCCCGGACGCCGCCCCGGTGCCTCCTCGGGCGCCCGGAGGACCCGCGGCCACCACCGTGCCGGAGCCGCCCGGTGCGCGACGGTCCCGGCAGGCCGTCACCGCGGACCGCACCGCACCCCTCCAGGCGGAGACCGAGTGGGCCCGGCGGACCACGCTGTCGAAGCGCATCACCGAGGAGGACCGGTTCGCGCTGGCCGACCAGCGCAACCTGATCTCCTCCCGCAAAGGACGCCGTGAGGCGAGCTACCCGGTGGTCGGGGCCCGCGGGAAGGGCGCCCGTTTCACCGACGTCGACGGGCAGGAGTTCCTCGACCTCTGCATGGGCTTCGGTGTCCTCATGCTGGGACACGCGTCGGAGCCGCTCACGGCCGCCCTGCGCGCGTTCGACGCCTCCGACCTGCTGATCGGCCCTCAGTCGTCCACGGCCGGCGACGTCGCCCGCGGCATCGCGTCGCTGACCGGCGTCGACCGGGTCGCCTTCACCTCGTCGGGGACCGAGGCGGTGATGGGCGCCGTGCGCGCGGCGCGCGCGAAGACCGGCAGGAGACTCGTGGCGCAGTTCTCCGGGTCCTACCACGGCACGTTCGACGGCGTGCTGGTCGCGCCCCGGGCCGGCGGTGAGCGGGGCGAGACGACGCCCCTCGGCCGGGGTACGCCGGCCTCGATGGTCCAGGACGTCATCGTCCTGCCGTACGACGACTCCGCGATCCCGGTCCTGGAGTCCTACGGTGATCAACTGGCCGCGGTGCTGGTCGAGCCGGTCCAGAGCCGACGCCCGGGGTACCAGCCCGCCGGACTGCTGCACCACCTGCGGGCGTTCACCAGCGCACACGGCGCCGCCCTCGTCTTCGACGAGATCATCACCGGCTTCCGGTGCCACCCGGGCGGCGCCGCCGCGTACTTCGGTGTGCGGCCGGACCTGGTGACCTACGGCAAGGTGATCGGCGGGGGCATGCCCATCGGCGTCATCGCCGGGGACGCGGAGTTCATGGCGCCCATCGACGGCGGTCGCTGGCGGGAGGGCGACGTCGGTTTCCCGCAACGGCCGAGCATGGTGTTCGCCGGCACCTTCAGCAAGCACCCGCTGACCATGGCGGTGGCGCAGCAGATGATCCTGCACCTCAAGAAGGAGTCGCCCCGGCTGCAGACCTCGCTGGCCGAGCGGACCGCCGACCTGGCCGGGAGGATCGACGCCCACGCGTCCGCCCACGGCCACCCCCTCAGGGTCGAGCACTTCTCGTCCCTCTTCCGCATCGACGTCGGCGGCTCCCCGCTGGCCGAGGACATGTTCTTCCTCGGGCTCCTCAACCGCGGCATCTACGTGTGGGAGGGGCGCACCTGCTTCCTCAGCGCCGCGCACACCGAGGCGGACTGCACGCGGATCGTGGAGGCCGTGGCCGAGACGGCGGCGGAAGTGGCCTCGCGGGGCCTGTGGGAGAAGACCCGCGCGCCGCGCGTACCGGCTCCCGCGCCCGAGGTGTCACCACCGGCGGTCGTCGGTGAGGCCCCGTTGACCGACGGCCAGAAACTGATGTGGCTGGCCGCCGAGTTGGGCGGTGAGCTCGGCCAGTCGTACCAGATGTCCGAGGCGGTGCGCGTCGAGGGGACACTGGACGCGGAACGGCTGCGGCGGGCCGTCGAGCGGGTCGCGGAGCGGCACGAGGTGATGAGGACGGGCTTCGACGAGGACGGCGTGGCCCAGATCTGCGTCGCACGCGCCGTTCCGGGACTGGCCGTCAGCACCCTGAGCGACGCGTCGCCGGGCGACGTGGAGGCGCTTCTCGACCGGTTCGCCCTGCGGCCGACGGACATGTCGGTGCCCTCACTGTTCCGGTTCCACCTCGTCCAGACCGGCGACGCGGCGTTCCTCCAGGCCACCGCGCCGCACGCGGTCGTCGACGGCTGGTCGTTCGAGGTCCTGTGGTCGGAGCTGTCCGCCTGCTACCTGGGCGGCGAGGCGGGCGACGCCCTGCCCGAACCGGCCGGCTTCCTCGAGTACACGCGGTGGAAGCGCGCGGACGAGGACGCCCGGTACGAGGCGCACGACACCCTCTGGCGGGCCCGGTTCGACGCGGCCTGGGGGTCGGCCCGGCTCAACGGGGGCACGGGACCCTGGAAACCCGTCACGCACGTGCACGCCCTTCCCCCGGAGAGCCTCGCGGGCCTGCACGACGTGGCGCGGTCCAGCGGATGCACCAGGCACACCGCGGCCCTGGCCACGCTGGCGGTGGCGTCGTCGCTGCTCACCGGCGCCGAGCAGTTGGTCGTGATGGCCCACCAGACCGGCCAGCCCCGCCACACGGACAAGCCGCTCATGGGCTTCTGCGTGGACCTGCTGCCGGTGATCGTCGACCTTCCCGACGACGGCACCCTGATCGACGTGGCGAAGGCCGTCCAGACGCAGATCCTGGACGGCTCGGACCACACCTCCGGTCTGTACCGCGTGCTGCAGCACAAGCGGTACCGCCGCCTGCCGACCGGCCTCGTCGCGTTCAACTACGAGGTGCAGGGCACCCGTTCGCTGTTCGGCACCACCGCCTCGCCGATGGTCCTGGCGCGCCGGACCATGCCGTGGCCCGCGATCGTGACCGTCGAAGAACACGCCGACGGTGTCGAGATGATCGCCGAGATCTCCGAGGGCAGCGACCTCGCACCGTCGGCGTCCCGACTGGCGGACCGGTTCGAGCAGGTCCTCTCCACTCCCGCCGCACCGCTCGGAGAGCTGCGCCGGCCGTGAGCGCGCCGTGGCCCGCACCTCCCTCGCCCGCGGCGGCCGAGCCCCGCTCCCGAAACACGACAGGTGGGTAATGGAACCGCAATCCCTCGTCGGACTCCTGCGCTCGCGGGTGTCCGAGACCCCCGACGCGACCGCCCTGCTCGCGGACGGCGTACGGCTGAGCTACGCCGACCTGGACCGGGCCGCCGACCGGGCCGCCGACCGCCTCGCCGCGGCCGGCGTACGCCCGGGTGACCTGACGGGACTGCTCGTCGAACGGGACGCGGAGACGGTCGTCTGGCTGCTGGCGATCCTCAGACGCGGCGCCGCCTACGTACCCCTGGACCCCGACTACCCGCGGGACAGGACCCGGTTCATCGCCGAGGACGCCCGGCTCACCCGCATCGTCGGAGCGCGCTCCACCGCCGAGCGCGTCGGGCTCGCGCACCACCGCCTCATCGACCCGGCGGCGCCGGCGGCCGATCCCGTGGCCACCGCCGGCCACGGAACCGTGCCGGCGCCGACCGCCGACAGCCCGGCCTACGTCATCTACACCAGCGGCTCGACCGGCAGGCCCAAGGGCTGTGTGATCACGCACGGCAACATCCTCGCGCTGCTGGACGCGGCCCTGCCCCTGTTCGCCTTCACGGCCGACGACCGATGGGCGGTCTTCCACTCCCTGTGCTTCGACTTCTCGGTCTGGGAGCTGTGGGGCGCCTTCGCGACCGGTGCGACCGCGGTCGTCGTCCCCTGGCGTACCGTCGTGCTCTCCGCCGAGCTCATCGACTTCCTGCGGGAGCGGCGGATCACCGTCCTGAACCAGGTGCCGTCGGTCTTCCGCTACACCGTCCAGGCCCACGCCGAGCACGGTCGTCCCCGACTCCCGCTGCGCTACGTCGTCCTCGGCGGGGAGAGCGTGCACCTCGACGTCGTCAGGGACTTCGTCGCCGGAACCGGGCCGCGCGGCCCGGAGGTGGTCAACATGTACGGGATCACGGAGAACACCGTGCACTCCACGTTCAAGGTGCTCGACGCCGACACGCTCCGGTCGGGCTCCGCCTCGCCCATCGGCCGGCCGCTCCCGCACGTCGGCGCCCACGTCCTCGACGCCGAGCGGACGCCGGTGACGGACGGCACGACGGGAGAGCTGTGGCTGTCCGGGGCCGGCGTGTCCGTCGGATACCTCCACCGTGACGACCTCACCAAGGAGCGGTTCGCCGAGTTGCCCCTCGGGCCGGGCTCCGAAGCCGTGCGCTGCTATCGCACGGGAGACCTCGTACGGCGGCTGCCCGGCGGCGAGCTCGCCTACGTGGGCCGCGACGACGACCAGGTCAAGATCCGCGGATTCCGGATCGAGTTGCGTGAGATCGAGACCGTCCTCGGCTCGCACCCCGACGTCCTCGACGCCGCCGTCTGCGTGGTGGACACCGCTCTCGGGCCGGCCCTCGGCGCCTGCGTGGTGGGCGCGGACACCTCTTCGGGCGCATCGTCCGACGCGTCCGGCGCACTCGCCCGGTCGGTCAGGGAGCTGCTGACGGCTTCGCTCCCGGCCTACATGGTGCCTCGCATGTACGTGACGGCCGACCGGCTGCCCCTGACACCGTCGGGGAAGCTCGACCGGGCGGCCGTGGCAGAGCTCTTTCACGCATCGGGCCTGCGCAGCACGTAGATCCGCGGCTCCAGCTTGCCGATCATGTGGTAGACGCCCCACAAGGCGTTGGCGAGTTCGACGCGGTAGTCGGTGTCGCCGAGCTCGGCACGCAGCTGCTCGGGCTGTCGCAGCAGCCGCGCCACGTACAGGAGCTGGTCGGAGGTGGTACGGGTGCCGTCCTCCTCCAGTGCCTCGTACCACTCCGAGGAGATGGGGTCCATCGATGCGACGACGAGGCCGGACCCCGCCACACGCCGCTCGAAGTCGTCGCTCGACATGCGCTCGGGCACGACCGCCAGGTCGGCGTAGAGGTGGGCGGTCTCGCGCGGCTCGAGCCGGTCGGTCGCGTAGCTCTGGTAGAAGAGGACGTGCCCGCCCGGCCTGAGTACGCGGTGGCATTCGGCGAGTGCCTTGTCGGCGTCCACGACCTGGAAGAACATGTCCCGGCAGAAGACGAGGTCGAACTCGCCGTCGGACGCCGGGATGTCCTCCATCACGCCCGGCCTTATCGACACCCGGGCTCCCCGCGGGTGCCCGGCGACGGCGGCACGGGCACGGGCGTTGTTGCTCTCGACGGGGTCGACCGAAACGGCGCGGCACCCCGCCAGTTCGGCGAGCCGGAGCGAATACCACGCGTCCCGGCCGCCGATGTCGAGCACGACGTCGTCGGGCCCGATCCCCAACTCGCCGACCATGGCGAACAACGAACCGGGCGGCCGCGGGTCGCGGCTGCGGTTGAGCGCCCTGTCGATCGCGTCGTTGTCGTCGGGGCTGTACATCTCGTGGATGGTGATCGGGTCCGTGCGCTTCACAGTGATGACCCCTCCCAGGGTGTGTCCCGTGGACCGAGCGGCGCCTCGCTACGGGCCCGGTGCGGGTCGCCAGTCGACGACCGCGCGCAACGGGAGCTCGGACTCCAGCGGGAAGAAGTGACCGCCGGCGTACTCCTGCGCCGCGAAACCGGAATCCGTGTGGTCGCGCCAGGCCGCTACCTTCTCCCTCGTGACCGCCGGATCCAGCGTGCCGCCCTGCGCCAGGATCGGGGACGCGATCCTGCCCGCCCCGCAGGCGCCGAAGGCGTCGAGATACCGGGTGCTGGCGCGGCAGTCCGCACTCAGCGAGGGCAGCACGACAGCCGCCACCTTCTCGCCGAGCGGGCCGCTGAAGTTCAGTCCGCCGAGGTTGCGGAGCGCCTCGGCGATCTCCATGGGTTCCATCTCGTCGAAACGCACGGCCTGCGGCAGGTGCGGGGCGGCGCAGGCCGCGACCGCCAGCAGCGCCGGAGCGGGCGCGTGTCCGCGGTCCAGCCTCCGCGCCGTCTCCAGCGCCACCAGGGCCCCGAAGCTGTGCCCGTACAGGGCGTAGTCGTCGGCCCCCTCCTCGGCGATGGCGTCGGCGAGGAGCGCGGCCATCTCCACGATGTCATCGAGGCAGGGTTCGTCGAGCCGGTCCTCGCGACCCGGCAGCTGCGCCACCCGCAGGCTCCCGCGCAGCGGTGAGCGTGCGAAGGGCATCAGGAAGCTCCGCGCCCCCGTGCCGGCGGCCGGTACGCAGTACACCGTGCGGCTCGGTGGAACCACTGCGTCCGCCCCGCCCGCGGCCGTGCGAAAGCCCCTGAAGGCGATGCGGTGCGCGAGAGCGCGGTCTCCGTTCACGAGATACCCCCGTGGCCCATGACGACGCCCGGACGGAGGGCCGCTACCGGCGCGGGGCCCGGGCGGCGGCCTGGCGCACACTCAAGGGCGTGATGTCGCTCCACACCCTCTCTATGTGGTCCAGCACCTGGGACTTCGTGCCCCGGACGCCCACGGTCGTCCAGCCCGCCGGCGCGGGCCGGCCCACGGGCCAGATCGAGTACTGCTCCTCGTGGTTGACCACCACGTCGTAGACGAGGTCCGCCTCGACGTCTCCGTCACCGTCACCGAAGGACGCGTCGACCGGCATGTTCACGAGCCTCCTGATGGCCGCGACCCGGAACGGGTGTCGTGGGTCAAGTCCTCTGACAGGTGGGGGCGTTCCTCCAGGTCACCGTCGACGGCCGGCGTCGGCAGCTCGTCGACCGGCGCGTCGGGACGCGCCAGACCGCCCGTGAGCAGCGTCAGCAAGGAGTGCTGCCACTCCTGTGCCGAGTCCCGGTCGAACCGGTCGGCGGCGTACTCGAACTCGCCGGCCAGTCCGTCGGCGTGCTGTCGGACGGTCCAGGTCAGCGCGGCCTTCGCGGTCCGCTGGTGGACGAACTGCTCGGCGACGTCCAGGCCTTCGATGACACCCCAGTCGTCCAACGGTGTGGACTGCATCCCGAACATGGCGTGGAACAGCGGTCGCTGTCCGCCGCCACGCCGCGGCAGGCCTTCCACCATGTCGGCCAGCGGCAGCTCCTGGTGGGTCAGCGCCTCCGCCAGCGCCTCGTCGGTGCGCGCGATCAGCTCACGGAAGCGCATGCCCTCGGCGAAGCGCATCCGCAGCGGGACCGTGTTGACCAGGTAGCCGATCACGTCCTCGGTGCCCTGCCGGTCCCGGCAGGCCACCGGCACCCCGACCACCACCTCGTCGACGCCGCCGGTGCGGCGCAGCGTCGCGAGGAAGGCCGCGAGCAGCACGGTGAAGGCGGTGGTCCCGCAGGCGCGGGCGACACGCTCGACAGCGGTCGGATCGATCGCGTCGGACGGCAGCCGGAGGGCGAACCCCTCGGTGCCGGGGCGTCCGCCGGCCGTGCGCGGAGTTCCCGGTTCGAGGGCCGGCAGGTCCCCGGCGAGCCGTGCGCGCCAGTAGGCCCGTTGTCCGTCCGCCTCCGCGCCGCGCAGCCAGCGCTCCTGCCAGGCGGAGTAGTCGGCGTACTGGGTGGTCGGCTCGGGCAGCGGCCGGCCGGTGTAGAGCGCGGCGAACTCACGCCAGAACACGGCCAGGGACCAGGCGTCGAACACCGCGTGGTGCACGTTGAGCAGCCACAGGTGCTCCTCGGCGCCGACGCGGTAGCAGACCGACCGCAGCAGCGGGCCCTCGCTCAGACGGAACGGGCGCCCGGCCTCCTCCTCGGCCCGGCGGGCCGCCTCGTCGGCGTCGGCGACGGCGGCCACCACCGTACGCACCGGACCCGCGGGCCGGATGCGCTGCCAGACCTTGCCGTCCTGTTCCTCCAGCACGGTACGCAGGGCCTCGTGACGGGCGACGATCCCGGTCAGCGCGGCGTCCAGGCGGTCGAGGTCGAGTGGGCCTCTGATCCGGTAGCCGACCGGTACCGAGTAGGTCGGCGCTCCCCGGTGCACGCGGTCCAGGAACCACAGGGCCGCCTGCCCGCGTGAGGCGAGGCACCGGTCGCCGCGGTCCTGCGACGCCACGACCGCCGTGTCCGGTGCGCCCAGCCCGTGCGCCCGCTTCACCAGGGCCGCGATCCCGGCCACGTGCGGAGCCGCCCGCAGCTGCGCGAACGACAGCGTCACACCCGTCACCTCGGCGACCCGGCTGAGCAGTCGCAGCCCCCGCAGCGAGTCGCCGCCCGCCGCGAAGAAGTCCTCGTCACGAGGGGCGGGCGGGCCGTCGAGCACGTCACCGACGAGGGTGGCGACGACGCGCTCCAGCGTCGTCATCCCGGCCCGGCCGGTGCGGCCGGCCCGCGCGGGCGCGACCGGCGGGAGCGCCGAGCGGGCCACCTTGCCGTTCAGCGGCGAACGCGGGATGCGCTCCAGCAGCACGATGGTGTGGGGCACCATCGCCTCGGGCAGCCGGCCGGCGAGGTCGGCGCGGATCGCCGCCTCGGACACCCCGTCCTCGGCCTCCACGTAGGCGACGAGACGCGACCCGGAAGGCGGGTCGTCGACGGTGACGACGACCGCGTCCCTGACCCCGGGGCAGCGGTGCACGGCACTCTCCACCTGGCCGGGTTCGACGCGTTGCCCGCGCACCTTGACCTGGCGGTCCGAGCGTCCGAGGAACAGGAGCGTCCCGTCGCCGCGCCGGCTGCCGCGGTCGCCGGTGCGGTACATGCGCGCGCCCGGCGGGCCCTGGGGATCGGGCAGGAAGCGATCGGCGGTGGCGGCCGGGGCGGCATGGTAGCCACGGGCCAGGGGCGGGCCGGCGAGCCAGATGTCTCCCGGCGTACCGTCCGGCACCGGTCGCAGATCGCTGTCGAGGATGTGGAACACGGCCCCCGCGAACGGGCGGCCGATGGGCACCAGCGCGTAGTCGGAGCGGTCGGTGCCGGACAGGTCCTCGTCCGGACGGTGCAGCGCCACGCTGATGGTGGCCTCGGTCGGGCCGTAGTCGGAGACCCAGTCGATGGCCTGCGCCCCGGGGATCCGTGCCCAGGCGGCGAGTTTGTCGACGAGGATCTTGTCGCCGCCGATGAACACGGTGCGCAGGGACGCGGGCAGCCGGACCAGTCCGGCCGTCAGATCGTCCACCCACTGGTGCCAGTAGGCGCTGGGCAGGCTCACCATGGTCACCGCGAGACGGTCGACGAGGTCGGTGAACTCCCGGCTGGTGAAGTGGCGTTGCTCGGGCATCACGACAGCCGCGCCGGCGGCCCACGCGGGCATGATTTCCTCCAGTGCGGCGTCGAAGGCGATCGCCGTGGACTGCAGGACCCGGTCGCTGGGTCCCAGCTTGAGCTCGTCCCGGAGGGACACGGCGTGGTGGGCGAAGCTGGCGTGCGCGACGGCGACGGGCTTGGGCTTGCCGGTGGAGCCCGAGGTGAAGACACAGTAGGCGAGGTTCGCCGGGTCGACGGCGGGCGTCGGAGCGCTGTCCGGCCCGCTGGAGAGGTCGACCTGGTCCAGGTCCACCACGGGTACGCCCACGGGAGTCACGGCGGTCGATCCGTCGCGGACGAGGAGGCACGCTCCGGCGTCGGTGAGCATCGTCTCGGCGGCGCTGCGGGGGAGCGACGGATCGACGGGCATGTACACACCGCCGGCCTTCCACACCGCCAGCATCGTCACCAGCAGGTGTGACGACGGCCCCATGACGACGCCGACCAGGCGCTCGGGCCCGGCACCGCCGGCGACCAGCAGGTGGGCGAGTCGGTTGGCCCGTTCGTCGAGCTCGCGGTAGGTGAGGGTGCCGCCGTTCCCGGCGACCGCGACGGCATGGGGTGTCAGCGAAGCCTGCGCCTCGACCAGGTGATGCACGCAGGGACCGGGCATGAATCTCCTACCTCTGGAACGGGCGGTACGGGTGTGGCCAGGGGAACGAGAGCGCTCACTGGTCCGGGATCAGAAATAGGACCGCAGTCCACCGCGCCGTCGCACGTCGACCGTCGCGCAGTGGAAGGAACCGCCGAAGCTGTTGAAGTTCCGGAAGGGGCACGGGATCGCGGCCATGCCCCAGCTCTCGGCGAGGCGGCGCATCGGCTCGTCCCGCGCCTCCACGACCATGCGCTCCTCGTCGATCATGAGCACGTTCATGTTGATCCACTTGCTGGTCATGTACAGCGGGTGGCCGTCGGGGATCACCGGCTGCGGGGCCGTGCGCACCTCCCAGTCCTTGAAGATCTCCGGCACCTGAGGCACCCGGTCCGGATGGATCAGCAGCTTGCCCGGGGCCAGCGGCATCAGGCTCGCGTCGATGTGCATGGGGTGGTCGTCGGCCAGCGTCAGCTCATGCACCTGGTACGCCTCGCCCAGGTGCCGGCGGACCCACTCGATGCCCATCGCGTTGGTGACGTGGCTGCGTTGGGCGAAGATGTCACGGCCGCACCGGATGAAGTCGGCCGCGTCGAACGTGGGCTCGAACTCGGTGATCACCGAGCGGAACGGCTCCCCCTCCGGCTGCTCGGTCCAGCCGGCGACGTACAGCTCGTCGGCGAGCTCGGGCTTGGGCGGCGAGCTCCACCGGGCACCCTGCTGGAAGTATTCCTTGAGGAGGGGCCGGTAGGCCGACGCCGCGTGGTGGCGCGAACGCCAGGCCATCGGCGCCTCGATGACGTCGTCCCCGACGACCAGCAGCAGGTCCCGGGGCATCGCGTCGTACAGGCCCGTGCTCGACCAGCCCGGCGCACCGTAGGACTGTCCGTGGTCCCGCGGCTCGGGCCGGCGGACCTTGACACCCTCGCCGGCCAGGATGTCGACCAGTTGGTCGAGCTCGTCGCGGGCGGCCGCGACGCGGTCGGCGGGGAAGGGCTGCCCGGCACGCTCCTGGAACACGGCCCGCTGTTCCGGCGAGAGCGGTGCGCCGACCGCGACGTGCCACGGAGGGAAGCGCGCACCGTCGACGATGCCGACGATCACTTCCTCCAGTGGGTCCCACTCGTTGTGGGCGCTGACGGGGCACTGGGCCGAGGCCTCGGACTCACTCACTTCGCGTCCTTCGCTGGTCGGTGTCAAGGATGCTGTCGGACCGCGCTCAGGGCACCCGGCCGCCCGCGGCGGAACGTGGGCCCACCTCAGGCCCCCCGGTCCATGAGGGCGCGCAGGCTCGCCGGACGCATGTCCGTCCAGAGTTCGTCGATCCGGTCCAGGCAGGCGGACCGCGCGGCCGGTTCGCCGACCGGTTCCCAGCCCGACGGGATCTCCCGGCCCGCGGGCCAGACGGAGTACTGCTGTTCGTGGTTGCGCACGATGGTGCAGAGGTCGTCGGCTTCTGACATGGCTGCCCTCCGTCGTCGGTTCTGATCACGCGCGTGGCCCGGCGGCCCGGCTCCGCAGAGCGAGGACCGGCAGGCCGGCGTCCGCGCGCCGTCGCTCAACGTGCCTCCGGCTCACCGGCTGTCGGCCCGAACGCCGGCGCCCCGGCCACGCGGTGGACGTCCAGGAAGCCGACCATCGCCGGCACCGGCGACACGACGCGCCCCTCCGCGCCGAACGACTCCTCGTACTGCTCGGCGACCCGCGGCAGCCGGCTCCAGTGCGTGGCCGGGCGCAGATGGTGCTCCTGGTGGTAACCGTCGTTGAAGGTCAGCACGTTGTACAGGCGGCCGTAGTGGCTGACCGAGTTCGCGTACCGGCTCTCGGGGTGGGCGCCGTAGTGCCGGTAGTAGTTCTGGACGTTGACCAGGGTGAAGGCCACCGCGATCGCGGGCAGGTAGCAGATCAGGAGCCACTGCCAGGACAGCACGGCGAGCAGAGCGATCAGCGCGAGGTGAGCGAGGCGGTCGGCCTGCACCTGGCGCAACTCGGCCTTGCGGCGCCCGGGGTTGCGGGTGGCGAGCTCCTGCAGCAGCGTCTCGTCCGCGCCGACCCGGCAGCCCCGCCGCAGAGCGGCGATCGTACCGGCGAACTCGCGGACCGATCCGGCGAGACTGAAGGCCAGGTACCGCCACAGCGGCGCGTGCCCGTCGTCCCGGCTGTAGCGGAAGGTGGAGGTCACGTCGCGCGTCGTGCCGTCCGCGCCCTTGCGGTCGTTGTTGTAGCGGTGGTGGTTGCGTACGTGGCTGAGGTGGTACGCCTGCACCGACTGTGCGATGTTCGCCGAATTGATCAGGGACATCACCGCGTTGAGGCGCGACGAGACGAACCAGGGCTTGTGCACGAACAGGTGCGACACGATGATCACGCTGTACGACACCATGAACGTCACGAGCGCGAACGAACCCGACCACGGCCAGAGCCCGGTGGGGCCGGCCGCGGCGAGCGCGATCGTGACCGAGAACTGAGCGATGCTGAACAGAACCAGGACGGCGTCGACCGGGCCGTGCCGGAACACCCGGGGCTGTCGCGTTTCCATGAGACTGACACCTCTGCTCGTCGTGTGCGCCGAAATGCATGCGCGTCAACGCACCCGGGTCCCTACCGTCGGTTCACGACCACACGAGCGCGCGAGCCGAAGACCCCGGAGGCACACGTGTCCGCACGGCAGATCCGGCCACGCGACGCGCCCTGATCGCGAGGCTCCGCGGAACTCCGATGACTTCGGTTACTGGTGTGGCGTGCACCGTCGGGTCGCCGTCCCGGTGGATGACGTCCCGTTCCCCGGGCGGTGATCCGATCACGCCCCGGTGTTCTCTCGAAATCGGCCAGATCTGTCCGGTGGAAACTCATGAAAGACGCCCGGGACGGAGCACGCGCCAAGCGGGTCTTTCGGCAGCAGTGAGTTGACAGGCGATCGCAAAACCGCATTCAACAGCGTCGGTCGCAAAAAGGTCAAGACCCCGATTACGGCGCAACGTCGGGGCTTGATCCGCGAAGGCGAGTCCCGTCATCCGTTGATCGCCGGCAAGGCGGTGTGATCACCGGCAGGACGCTCACTCCGCATGGTCGTCCGACGGCCGTGCGGCACCTCTTGACAGTGCAATTCCCGATGGAAAATACTGTCGGCCATCCATGGTGAGGAGAGGCCGGACACTCAAGTCCTCCTGGGGCCCGGATAATCGCCCCCTCCCCAACCGCCGTCGACAGTGACCATTTCTATCTGCTGAAGCACGAAGCCGAGCTGGTCGCCGACATCGTGGAGCGGCTGTCCACCTCCGGTGGGACAGCGAGCTCGTCCCTGGTGACCACGACGTGGCGCAGTGCTGGTGAGTCTTCGCGTTCAGGATTCGCAGCGGGAGGGACAAGACTGTGGCCAGCGCTGATCGCGCCGAACGGTATCGGTTCTCGCCGGACATCCTCGCGGCGGTCCGTGCCGCGTCGCGTCCGGACAACTGGCACGGACCACTCGAAGTGGTCGAACACTGGTTGTGGATCTCCGCGTGGTGCGCGGCGTCGGTGCTCGCGTTCCAACGCGCCCCGCTCTGGGCCGCCGTCCTGGTGTACATCGTCGCGGTGTTCTTCGTCGGCGGGCGTCAGCGCGCCCTCGCCGGCGTGCTGCACATGGCCACCCACCGCGCGTTCATGGCGAACCACCGCGCAGGCAACGTCATCGGCGCGCTGCTCGGCGGATACCCGGTGCTCCAGAGCTTCACCGGCTACCGGGCCTCGCACCTCGGCGAGCACCACGGCCGGCTGGGCGATCCGGACCGGGACCCCGACTACAAGCAGTACCAGGACAACGCGCTGTGCGGGGACAACCTCAGCCGGGCCGCGCTGCGACGGTACCTGTGGACGGCCGTGAGCCCACCCGCCACCGCGTCGTACATCCTCTACCTGCTGCGGCACCGGATCGTGGCGAAGGGCGAGCGGACGTCCGAGCGGTGGCTGCGGGGCGCCGTCCTCGCCGCGGTGCTGGCGTGGGCGGTGCTCGGCGGCTGGTGGCCCTGGCTGCTGCTGCTCTGGTTCGTGCCCCTGGTCACCACGCAGGTGTGGATCGGCGCCGTCGCCGAGCTCATGGAACACTTCCCGTTGATCGAGACCGCCCCGCGCATGGACATCTACATGTCCTGGAACCGGGTGTACGGCCTCGGGACGCGCTTCCTGCTCGGGGAGAAGGACGGCGAGGGCTTCCACCTGGTCCACCACCTGTTCCCGCGGACACCGATGTGGCGGCTGCGGGAGGTCGACGCGATCCTGCGGCGCGACCCGGTGTACGCGGCCCTGCCCCGCCTGGACGGCGTGCTCGGCGGCATGGGGCAGATCTACTGGTCCCTGCCCTCCGCCGGCCGCGGGGCGGCGGGAGCGGCCCCGACCACCCCGGTGCCCGAGACGTGAGCGTCCGGGACGCCGCGCCGGCGGTCGTCCGCACGGCCGGCGCGGCCACCGACCGAGATCACCGTTGACACCAGCCGCACCACTCACGAACGCGGGGGAACGCGATGACTTCCGGTGCCGACGTGGACCACGCCCGAACCCAGCCCCCGGCGGTGCCGCTCGCGCCCACGGGGCTGGTGCCGGCGTCGGTGGGGCAGGAGGGGCTGTGGTTCGTCGACCAGCTCGACGGCGGCTCGACGCAGTACTCGATGGTGTTCGCCTTCCGCCTCCGTGGAGACCTGGTCGTGTCCGCCCTGGAGTGGGCGGTGAACCAGGTGGTGGCCCGGCACGGGGCGCTGCGCACGACCCTCGTCGAGGTGGACGGAACGCCGCTGCAGAGGATCGCCGACGAACTGCCCGTGCGCTGGGTCGTCGAGAACGTGTCAGGTCAGGACGGACTGCGACGGCGGCTGCTGCTGGAGGAGGAGCACGTCTTCGACCTGGAGGCGGGGCCCCTGTTCAGGACCGGTCTGCTGAGGCTGGCCGAGCGTGAGCACGTGCTGCTGCTGTCGGTGCACCACGCGGTCTTCGACGGTCGTTCGCTCGACGTCCTGATGGACGAGCTGCGCGAGTTCTACGCGTCGGCGATCGACGACCGAGCGCCGGCCGTGGAACCCTCGGTGGGACAGTACGCGCAGTTCGCGGTGTCTGAGCGGCGGTGGCTGCGGACCGACGAGTGCCGCGAACAGCTGGAGTTCTGGCGCCGCACGCTGGACGGTGCCGAGCCGCTGAGGCTGCCGGCCGACCGACCGCGGCCGGCGGTCGCCTCGGTCGCCGGCGACCTGGTCCCGTTCGAGGTGGACCAGGAGGTCACCGCCGGTCTGGACCGTCTGCTGGCCCGGGAGCGTGTCACGCCGTTCATGTTCCTGCTCGCCGTGCACCACGTGGCGTTCGCGCGCGCCTCCGGGCAGCGGGACGGCGTCGTGGGCAGTCCGATGGCGAGCCGGCGCGGAGCGGGGATGCAGGAGGCCATCGGTTATTTCGTGAACATGGTGCCGCTGCGGATCGATTCGAGGGACGCGCGCAGTTTCCGGGACCTGTTGCGGCGGGTGCGGGGCGTGTCGCTGGATGCGTATGAGAACCAGGAATATCAGTTCGCACAGCTGGTGGCCCATCTGGGATCGGGACGGGGCGGAAGCCGGACGGAATTGTTCGAAAATGCTCTGGCACTGGAATACGGATCAACGGATCCGGACGGGTGGCCCGGTCTCGAGATCGAATCCCTGGATACCGGGGGAGTCACGGCGAAATTCGATGCGTTGTTCTCGATCTGGTCGGCGGGCCACGGCTTCAAGGGAGAGATCAGTTTCCGCACCGCCGTGTTCGACCGGTCCACCATCGAGTCGCTCGCTGAGGATTTCGTGGCCATTCTGACCCGGGCCGTCGAGAATCCGGACGTGGATCTGGACGAGCTGCTGGGCCCGTCCGCCGAGCGGCCGAAGGGGCTGGACGCGCCGGCGGCCGGGGGACCGGCCGACATCCACGACACCACCTCACGGTCGCCCGGCCGGCCGGGCGACCGCAGGCCGCCGCGCAACCCCCGGGAAGAGCTCCTGTGCGGGTTGTTCGCCGAGGTGCTGCGGGTCGAGGAGGTCGGGATCGACGACGACTTCTTCGACCTGGGCGGACATTCGCTGCTGGCGGGACGCCTGGCGTCGCGGGTGCGGTCGGTTCTGGGCGTGGAACTGGCGATGCAGTGGTTGTTCGAGTCTCCGACGGTGGCGGGTCTGGCCGGGCGGCTGGACGACGGGGCGTCCGACTCACTGGCCGCTCTCCTGCCGCTGCGCGCGGACGGGGACCTCGACCCCGTCTTCTTCCTTCCTCCGATCGGTGGGCTGAGCTGGTCCTACGCGAGATTCCTGCCGTACATCCCGAAGGGACACCCGGTGTACGGCCTGCAGGCCACCGGGTTCGCCGGGGAGGCCGGCCGGCCTGGCTCGGTGGGGGAACTCGCCGGGACGTATCTCGAACTGATCCGGGGAGTGTGTCCCCAGGGCCCGTACTCCCTGATGGGGTGGTCCTTCGGTGGCGTCGTCGCGCAGGAGATCGCCGTGATGTCGCAGGCCGCCGGGATCGACGTCCGCAACCTGGTGCTCCTCGACGCCGTCCCGGCGGTGCGCGGGACCACGGTGCGCGAGGGGCTGTCCGAGGAGGAGACCGAGGCCATCGTGGAATCGATCCACGGGTCCGGCGGCGGGGCGTCCGGCGAACTGGCGGAGTCGGTGTTCCGCGAGCTCTCGGAGATCGCGGCCCACTGCCTCGGCCTCCTGCGGGCCCACAGCTCGCGGGTGTACGGCGGGAGCGCGGTGAGCTTCGAGACCGCGGAGACGGGACCGGAGCGCGACCGGGTCCGGGTCCGCTGGTCCGATCTCACCGGCCGCGGCGTCGAGACCCACGTGCTGGACTGCGCGCACGAGGACGTCATGGACGCCGCGGTGGTCCGACGGACGGGACCCGTCATCGCGGAGGCCATGAAGTGAGCGGCGTGCCCGGTCCCCCGTAGGCCGCCTGACGCACGGCTCGGGCCGGGCGGCAGGGCGGACCCGGACGGGCGGGATCCGGCACCGTCACCGACGGTGACCGTTTCTGATCGGTTCCGACCGCTCCTCCACCCTTCCGGAGCGAACGCTTCACCGGCTTATCGGCCTGTCGTACGAGGCCTCATACCAGAGCGGGACGTTGTCCGAGGGACTTTGGCAACTGCCCACCACACACGATGTGCGGGCGACTACTGTCAGTGTCCGTCGGGCGACGCAGGGCCGGATCACCCGGTCCGCTCGGCCGACACCGCGATGGCGCGTGCCCGCGTGGCGTCGCGTGTCCGCGTGGCGTCCGGCACCACGCGCGAGCACCCAGGCCCGACGGACCAGTACGAGGACACCGATGTCTCACCTCCGCGCCCCGGTCGCGCGAGCAGACCGCCGTGAGGGCGGGCGGCACGGCCGGCCGGCCTCCCGCAACGCCCCCGCGCTGCCCGAGACCCACATACGGCCCCAACTCCTGCGTCTCGCCGTGCTGCCGCCCGTGGCGGTCGCCCTCAGCGCCTGCGCGGCCGTCCTGTTCACCATCCGGTCCACCGGCGTCCGGCCCGGCCTCGGCCTGTGGGGCGTGCTCGCCGGTGCGGTCTCCGTGGCCCTCGTGGCCGTCGTCGTCGCCGCCGTCGCCGCCGACCGCGCCGCGCGGTCCGTGTACGAACGCGTCGGCGCCCTGCGCCGCAGCACCGCACGTGGGGAGGGCGAACTGCGGGCCGTGGTCGAGGCGTTGCGCCGTGGCGAGACTCCGCCCCAGCGCAAGTCCCGGGGCGGACCACCGGAGGACGCCGACGACTTCGAACTGCTCGCCGCCGACCTGTCCCGCGCCCACGAGGGCGCCGTCACCGCCGTGCTCCGGGCCGCCCAGCTCTCCAGCCAGACGGGCAGCGAACAGAAGCTGGAAGTCTTCGTCAACCTCGCCCGGCGACTCCAGTCACTGGTGCACCGCGAGATCTCCATCCTGGACGAGATGGAGAACGAGATCGAGGACCCCGACCTGCTGAAGGGCCTCTTCCACGTCGACCACCTCGCCACCCGCATCCGCCGCCACGCCGAGAACCTCGCCGTGCTCGGCGGTGCCGTCTCGCGTCGGCAGTGGAGCAACCCCGTCGACATGACCGAGGTGCTCCGCTCGGCCATCGCCGAGGTCGAGCAGTACTCGCGCGTCCGGCTGGTCCCGCCGATCGACGGCACCCTGCGCGGACACGCCGTCGCCGACGTCATCCACCTGCTGGCCGAACTCGTCGAGAACGCCACGCTGTTCTCCGCCCCGCAGACCCAGGTGCTGATGCGCGCCAACCTCGTCACCTCGGGCCTCGCCGTCGAGGTCGAGGACCGCGGACTCGGCATGCCCGTCGGGGAGCAGAGCCGGATGAACGCCCTGCTCGCCGACCCCGACCAGGTCAACGTCGCCCGTCTGCTCGCGGACGGCCGCATCGGGCTGTACGTCGTCTCCCAGCTCGCCAAGCGGCACGGCATCACCGTGCGCCTGCAGAGCAACATCTACGGCGGTGTCCAGGCCGTACTGGTCGTGCCGCAGGCCCTGTTGGGCACCGAGCCGGGGGCCGCGGGCCGGCCGCCGGAGACAGCGGAAGCCGGGGCGACGCCGGTACCACCGCCCCCGCCGCAGTCGCACCCCGCGGTGCCTCCGGCTCCCGTGGCATCCGGCGTCCACCGGGGTGAGCCCGTGCCGCTGCCCGTGCGCGGCACCCACGAGGACCGGCCCACCCCGGCGGCCGCCGCACCGGGCGTCCGGGCCGACGACCGGGCCGTCCTCGCGGAGCACACGGCCACACCGCCCGTGCCGCGCCACAGCGCCGTGCGCGGCACGATGGGCAAGCCCCACCTGCCCCGCCGCCGTGCCCAGGAGCACATCGCACCCCAACTGCGCGGTGGCCCCGCGCCCCGCCAGGAACCCGAGCACCACGCGGGCCACGACCCGGGCCTGATGGCGGCCTTCCAACGCGGCATCGGCCTCGCGGAGGCCCAGCAGCACGAGGAAGCGAGCCCGGTGGAACCGGACCGCAGGGGGCCGGACCCCGTGGCGCCGACGTTCGCGGACGCGGCCCGCGCGGAACCGACGTTCGCGGAGCCGGTCCGCACGGAGCCGGCCCGCGCGGAACCGACGCACGCGGAACCGACGCACGCGGAACCGGCGTACACGGAGTCGACCGGCGCGGAACTGATGCCCACGGAGCGGGACTTCGCGGAGCCGACCCGTACGGGCCCGGCGTTCGCGGAGTCGGTCCGCGCAGAGCCGGTGTTCGCGGAGTCGGCCGGTGCGGAAGTGTCCCGCGCGGAGCGGGACTTCGCGGAGCCGACCCGTACGGGCCCGGCGTTCGCGGAGCCGGTCCGCGCAGAACCGGCGTTCGCGGAGCCGACCCGCGCAGAACCGGCCGGCACCGCACTGGCCAGCACCGCACCGGCCGGCTCCGCACCCGCCCGCACCGAACCGGCCCCCCTGGCGCCGACCCTCCTGCAGTCGGCCCCCACCGGGCCGGGCCGCCCGGAGGCGCCGCGCCGGGAGCCGACCCACGGGGAACCGTCCGGATGACCGACCGCGCGGCCGTCCCCGGCTCCCTCCCCGCCCTCACCACCACCACGACCAGCGCTCCCGCAGACCTTCGTACCCCAAGGAGTCGATCCACCATGGCGAGCGATGCGCCGACCGGCCAAGTGTCCGACCTCGACTGGCTGATGAGCGGCCTCGTGCAGCGCGTGCCGCACACGAGCAGCGCGGTGCTGCTGTCCTGCGACGGACTGGTGAAGTCCGTGCACGGGCTCGACGCCGACAGCGCCGACCACATGGCGGCCCTGGCCTCCGGCCTGTACTCCCTCGGCCGCAGCGCCGGAGTCCGCTTCGGCGACGGCGGGGACGTACGCCAGGTCGTCGTCGAACTCGACTCGACCCTCCTCTTCGTCACCACGGCCGGCTCCGGCACCTGTCTCGCCGTGCTGGCGGGCCGGGAGGCCGACGCCGCCGTACTCGGGTACGAGATGGCGATGCTCGTCAAGAGCGTGCGCCCCTACCTGGTCACCGCACCCCGGCAGCACGCCGTCGAGCCCCCGGCGATGAGGCCTTGAGGGTGGCCGCGGTCGGCGACGGCCCCTGGCTCGACGACGCGGCCGGTCGGCTGGTGCGCCCCTTCACCGTCAGCAACGGCCGTACCCGGCCCACCGTCGCGCTCGACCTGATGTCCCAGGTGATGGCCACCGGGGCGACCCCCCTCGGCTATCTCGGTCCCGAGCACGCGCAGGCACTCGACCTGTGCCGGGCGCCCCTCCCGGTCGCCGAGCTCGCCGCCCGTCTCAGGCTTCCGGTGGCGGTCACCAAGGTGCTGCTGTCGGACCTCGTCGACTGCGGCGCGCTGACCACCAAACCCCCCGCCGCGTTCCACCACGACCCCACGGACCGGGCCCTTCTGGAGGCAGTGCTCGATGGACTACGACGACAGCTCTGACTACGGCCACGGATCCGTCCCGGGATCCGGCCACGACACCGGCGACCCCTTCCCCACCGCGCTGAAGATCCTCGTGGCGGGCGGGTTCGGAGTGGGCAAGACGACCTTCGTCGGCGCGGTCAGCGAGATCGCCCCGCTGAGCACGGAGGAACTGCTCACCACGGTCAGCGCCGCGACCGACAGCCTCGACGGAATCGAGAACAAGCTGGAAACGACCGTGGCCATGGACTTCGGCCGCATCACCCTCGACCCGGAACACGTGCTGTACCTGTTCGGGACGCCCGGCCAGGAACGGTTCTGGTTCATGTGGGACGAGCTGTGCGAGGGCGCGCTCGGAGCGGTGATCATCGCCGACACCCGGCGGCTCGAGGAGTCCTTCGCCGCCGTCGACTTCTTCGAGGAACGCGGACTCGGCTTCATCGTCGCGATCAACGAGTTCGACGGCGCGTACCGCTACGACCCCGAGGAGGTGCGCGCGGCCATGGATCTCCACCCCGAGATCCCGATCGTGTGCTGCGACGCCCGGATCTCCAGTTCCGGCGTACAGACGCTGCTCACCCTCGTACGCCACCTGATCGCCCACACCCCGGCCCCCACGACGGGGTTCGGCGCACACCGGTGACGCCCAGGCACACCCAGGTGACCCCCGCCCACACCGCCACGGAGCCGCACATGACGCACGCCCACAGCGACGGAGCCGGCCGATGAGCTACGACCCGCCGCGCCCGGTCGGACGTCTCCTGCTCACCCCCGAGGACCGGGAGGCACCCGCCCGGGTGCGACGGCTGCGCCGGCTCGGACTGGCGGAGCGCCCGGACCCCGCCCTCGACGTCTTCGCGGCCCACCTCGCCCACCTCGCCGAGGCGCCGTACGCGATGGTCAACTTCCTCGTCGAGAACGGGCAGTTCTTCGCGGGCCTGCGGGTCCCCGAGACCGCGCCGGTGACGCGCGGGGACGGCACCAGCCCCGAATTCGGCCGGGTCCAGCCCCGCGACCACGGTTTCTGTCCCCACGTGGTGGTCCGGCGCAAGGCGCTGGTCCTGGAGGACGTGCGCGACTATCCGCGTTTCGCGGGCAACCCGGTCGTCGACGAGTTCGGCATCCGCTCCTACCTCGGCGCTCCGCTCATCGACAGCACGGGGACGGTGCTCGGCACGGTGTCCGCGGCCGACGTGCGGCCACGGGTCTGGGGCAGGGCGGGCCTGGCGACGATCAAGTCGACGGCGGCCGACCTCGTGCGCCGCATCGAACGCAGCGCGGAGGACGGGCTCCCGCTGTGAGCCGCCGGGCGCCGGAACGCGGGGCGTGAAGGAAAGCTGCGACCGGGCTTAAGAAAGGCTCGATGGACCCGGGACGGTGTCCTACGGCAGATTGCTCTGCGATTCACCTCCCCCTCCCGGACGCGGGCTGCTTCGGCATGCCCGGTGCCGGGACCTCACCCGTCAGGAGCCGTAGCGTTGAAGGCGCTGGTCAAGGAGAAGGCGGAGCCCGGGCTCCGGCTCGTGGACGTCCCCGAGCCCGCCATCGGACCCGGTGACGTGCTCATCAAGGTGCTGCGCACCGGTATCTGCGGCACCGACCTGCACATCCGGGCCTGGGACGGCTGGGCGCAGCAGGCCATCCGCACCCCCCTCGTCGTCGGGCACGAGTTCGTCGGCGAGGTCGTGGAGACCGGCCGGGACGTCACCGACATCAGGACCGGCGACCGGGTCAGCGGCGAGGGGCACCTGGTGTGCGGCAAGTGCCGCAACTGCCTGGCCGGACGGCGCCACCTGTGCCGCGCCACCGTCGGACTCGGCGTCGGCCGGGACGGGGCGTTCGCCGAGTACGTCGCCCTGCCCGCCGCCAACGTCTGGGTGCACCGCGTCCCCGTCGACCTCGACATCGCCGCGATCTTCGACCCGTTCGGCAACGCCGTGCACACCGCCCTGTCCTTCCCGCTGGTCGGCGAGGACGTCCTCATCACCGGCGCCGGGCCGATCGGCCTGATGGCCGCCGCCGTGGCCCGGCACGCGGGCGCCCGCAACGTCGTCATCACCGACGTGAGCGAGGAACGCCTGGACCTCGCCCGCAAGGTCGGCGTGAGTCTCGCCCTCGACGTGTCGAAGGCGACCATCGCCGACGGACAGCGCGAACTCGGCCTGCGCGAGGGCTTCGACGTCGGCCTGGAGATGTCCGGCCGCCCCGAGGCGATGCGCGACATGATCACCAACATGACGCACGGCGGCCGCATCGCGATGCTCGGCCTGCCCTCCGAGGAGTTCCCCGTCGACTGGGCCCGGATCGTCACCTCGATGATCACCGTCAAGGGCATCTACGGCCGCGAGATGTTCGAGACCTGGTACGCCATGTCGGTGCTGCTCGAAGGAGGCCTCGACCTCGCCCCCGTGATCACCGGCCGCTACGGCCACCGCGACTTCGAGGCGGCCTTCGCCGACGCCGCGAGCGGCAAGGGCGGCAAGGTCATCCTCGACTGGACCGCGTAAGTCATCTGCCTTTCCTAGGAGCTTCCGAGATGTTCGACTCCGTGCGCGACGACCTGCGCGCCACCCTCGACGACATCCGCGCCGCCGGCCTGCACAAGCCCGAACGCGTCATCGGCACCCCGCAGTCCGCGACCGTGAACGTCACCGCCGGCGGCCGTCCCGGCGAGGTCCTCAACTTCTGCGCCAACAACTACCTCGGCCTCGCCGACCACCCCGACGTCGTCGCCGCCGCCCACGAGGCGCTCGACCGATGGGGCTACGGCATGGCGTCCGTGCGCTTCATCTGCGGCACCCAGGAGGTCCACAAGGAACTGGAGGCCCGGCTCTTCGCGTTCCTCGGCCAGGAGGACACGATCCTCTACTCCTCCTGCTTCGACGCCAACGGCGGCGTCTTCGAGACCCTCCTCGGACCCGAGGACGCGGTGATCTCCGACGCCCTCAACCACGCGTCGATCATCGACGGCATCCGGCTCTCCAAGGCCAGGCGTCTGCGGTACGCCAACCGCGACATGGCCGACCTGGAGACCCAGCTCAAGGCCGCCGGCGACGCCCGCCGCAAGCTGATCGTCACCGACGGCGTCTTCTCCATGGACGGCTACGTGGCGCCGCTGCGCGAGATCTGCGACCTCGCCGACCGCTACGACGCCATGGTGATGGTCGACGACTCGCACGCCGTCGGCTTCGTCGGCCCCGGCGGACGCGGCACCCCCGAACTGCACGGCGTCATGGACCGCGTCGACATCGTCACCGGCACCCTCGGCAAGGCCCTCGGCGGCGCCTCCGGCGGCTACGTCGCCGCCCGCGGCGAGATCGTCGCCCTGCTGCGCCAGCGCTCCCGGCCGTACCTCTTCTCCAACACGCTGGCCCCGGTGATCGCCGCCGCCTCCCTCAAGGTGCTCGACCTGCTGGAGTCGGCCGACGACCTGCGCGTCCGGCTGGCCGAGAACACCGCCCTGTTCCGCCGCCGCATGACCGAGGAGGGCTTCGACGTCCTCCCCGGGGACCACGCCATCGCGCCGGTGATGATCGGCGACGCGGCGGAGGCGGGCCGCATGGCCGAGCTGCTGCTGGAGCGCGGCGTGTATGTGATCGGCTTCTCCTACCCGGTCGTCCCGCAGGGCCAGGCCCGCATCCGCGTGCAGCTGTCCGCCGCGCATTCCACCGAGGACGTGGACCGCGCGGTGGACGCCTTCGTGGCGGCACGCGGGGAGCTGGGCGCCTGACGCGGTCCGGCCCGGCACCGTCCGGCCCGCGACGCCCGACCTGAGAGAATCGATCCCGTGATCGAAGCGCGGCGGCTGCACATCCTCCGAGCGGTGGCGGACCACCGCACCGTGACGGCCGCGGCCGCCGCGCTGTACCTGACGCCGTCGGCGGTCTCCCAGCAGCTGACCGCCCTGGAGCAGGAGACCGGCCACCGCCTGGTGGAGCGCGGCGCCAGGGGCGTACGGCTGACCCCGGCCGGCGAGATACTGCTCAGCCACACCAACGCCGTCCTCGCCCAGCTCGAGCGGGCCGAGGCGGAACTCGCCGCGTACGGTTCGGGCGAGGCCGGCACCGTCACGGTCGCCTCCTTCGCGACCGGCATCGCCCTGGTCGTCGCGCCCGCGCTGGCCCGCCTCGCCGAGTCGGCGCCCGGCATCCGCATCCGCGTCCAGGACGCCGAGGGCGACGCCAGCCTGCCGATGGTGCTGGACCGGCAGGTCGACGTGGCCGTCGCCGTCGAGTACCGCGGCGCGCCCCCCGCCGACGACCCGCGCCTCACCCACGTCCCCCTCTACGCGGAGCCCTTCGACGCGGTCGTCCCGGTCACCCACCGGCTCGCCGACGTCGACGAGGTGCGGCTCGCCGAGCTGGCCAAGGACCCGTGGATCGGACCCTATCCGGGCAACCCCTGCCACGACGTGGTCGTCCTGGCCTGCGAGAGCGCCGGCTTTCAGCCCAACCTGGAGCACTCCTCGGACGACTTCCGCGCCGTGGTGTCGCTCGCCGCGGCCGACGCGGGCGTGGCCCTCGTACCGCGCTCGGCCCTGCACGGCACGGACCTCACGGGCGTCGTCGTCCGCCCGGTCGACGGGGTCGCGCCCACCCGCCGGGTCTTCGCGGCCGTACGCCGGGGAGCCGAGGAGCACCCCCTGATCCGCCCGGTGCTGGACGCACTCGACGAGGCGGCCCGGGAGTGAGGCTTCGGTAACACCGCCGTCTCATGTCCGGGATAACCTCCCGGACATGAGACAGACGGACGAGGCCACCGACCTGGTGGACGCCCGGCTCGCCGCCCGCCTGGCCGAGCTGCGGGCCGAACGCGGCTGGTCACTGGACGAGCTGGCGGAGCGCAGTGGGCTGAGCCGGTCCACGCTGTCCCGGGTCGAGCGGGCGGAGACCAGCCCCACCGCCTCCTTCCTGAACCGCCTGTGCGCGGTCTACGGACGGACCATGTCCCGGTTGCTCAGCGAGGTCGAGGCGGAACCCGCGCTCGTGGTGCGGGCCGCCGAGCAGCCGCTGTGGGAGGACCGGGCCTCCGGATTCGCGCGCCGCTCCGTCTCGCCGCCGCACGCCGGGCTGCGCGGCGAACTCGTCGAGGGGCGGCTCACGGCCGGCGCCGACATCGCCTACGACCGGCCGCCCGTGCCCGGGCTGGAGCAGCACATCTGGGTCCTGGCGGGGGCCCTGGAGGTGACGGCCCAGGACGTCGGGCACCACCTCGGCACCGGGGACTGCCTCCGGCTGCGGGTGTGGGGGCCGACGAGGTTCCGGTGCGCCGGACCCGAGGACGCGCGCTATGTGCTGGCGGTGGTGCTGCCGTGATCGTGAGCCGTGTGGACGGGGAACGGCTGACCGCACTGCTGGGCGGGCTGACCGGTCTGCTGACCGACACGGTGGCGGGCGGCGCGTCGGTCGGCTTCCTCGCGCCGCTCGACCCCGCTCAGGCCGTCGCCTGGTGGCGGGAGCGGGGCACCGCCGTGGCCGCCGGGCGACTCGCGGTCTGGGTGGCGCTGGAGGGGGAGCGGGTGGCGGGGACCGTGAGCCTCGCCCTGACCGACAAGCCCAACAGCCGCCACCGTGCCGAGCTGGTCAAGCTCATGGTGGCCCGCGAGGCCCGCGGCAGGGGGCTGGGGCGCAGGCTCCTGACCGTCGCCGAGGAGGCGGCCGCGGCGGCCGGCATCACCCTGCTGCACCTGGACACCGAGACCGGCAGCCCCGCCGAACACCTCTACCGCTCCGCCGGGTGGACCCCGGCCGGGGTGATCCCCGACTACGCCGCGGATCCGGGCGGGAGGCTGCGCCCGACGACGCTCTTCTTCAAGCGGGTCGGTGCCGCGGCCACCGGGTGATTGTCAGTGGGGGCGGCTACGGTGCCTGGCATGCCGGACGCAGAAGACGTACGCCGTATCGCCCTGTCCCTGCCGGACACGACGGAGAAGATCGCCTGGAGCATGCCCACGTTCCGGGTCGCGGGGAAGATGTTCGCCACGCTGCCCGAGGACGAGACCTCCATCGCGGTGCGCTGCCCGAAGGAGGAGCGCGCCGAGCTGGTGCTGGCCGAGCCGGACAAGTTCTGGATCGCCGGTCACGAGGCCCAGTTCGCCTGGGTGCGGGCCCGCCTCGCCGCCCTGGAGGGCGAGGACGAGCTGCGTGACATCCTCGCCGACTCCTGGCGTCAGGCGGCCCCGCCCCGGCTGCTGGACGCCCATCCCCGACTGGGGTTGCCGGCCGGGGGCTGAGAGTCCCCCGGGCCTTGTCAGTGCCCCGTGGCATGATCCGGGAACGTGTGGCAGCCGGAGCCGGAGGGGGGCTCCGGCTGTCGTACGGCGGGGACCCGGCGGGCCCCCGCACCCGCGCCGGCCGCGGCCCGCGCCTGGAAACCGGTGCGCGACCACCGGCCCGAGTGCGGTATGGTTTTCCTGCGCGTTCGGCCAGGGAAACCCCAGGTCAGACGGGTATCGGGACGTGGCGCAGCTTGGTAGCGCACTTGACTGGGGGTCAAGGGGTCGCAGGTTCAAATCCTGTCGTCCCGACTGGAGACAGTCGCAGGTCAGGGCCGGTTTCGGAGACATCCGAAACCGGCCCTTGATCATGCCTGGGTCCGGGGGACCAGCCGCCGGAGAAGGTGCGAGGCCGCCGCCCCTCGGTACGACGAGCGCCCGTGCGGGGCGGCGGCTCCCTCCCGGGCGGCGCCGGGCCGTCAGATCACGCAGCCCACATGTGCCAGCGCCTGCTTCAGCAGCACCCCGTGCCCGCCGGGCATCTCGCTCTGCACCGCCGGTGACAGGGCCTCCTGCGGGCTGAACCAGACCAGGTCGAGCGCGTCCTGCCGCGGCCGGCAGTCGCCGGTCACCGGCACGACGTAGGCCAGGGAGACCGCGTGCTGCCGGGGGTCGTGGTACGGCGTGACGCCGTGCGTGGGGAAGTACTCGGCCACCGTGAACGGCTGGAGCGAGGACGGGACCCGGGGCAGCGCCACCGGGCCGAGGTCCTTCTCCAGGTGGCGCAGCAGGGCGTCCCGGACCCGCTCGTGGTGCAGCACCCGGCCGGAGACCAGAGTCCGGCTGACCGTCCCGTCGGGCCCGATGCGCAGGAGCAGGCCGACGCTGGTGACTTCGCCGCTGTCGTCGACGCGCACGGGCACGGCCTCGACGTACAGGATCGGCATGCGGGCGCGCGCCATCTCGAGCTCGTCGCTCGGGAGCCAGCCTGGCGTGGTTTCGGTCATGTCAGACATCGCTTGATCATACTTTCAGCGTCTCGTGCTTCCTGGGCGCCGCTCCGGGACTGTGACCGTCCCCACGTCGCTCAGCCGTCGTCGGGCGCGTCGTCGGGGCCGCCGGGCAGCCGGTGGACCCGGCGCGCGTTGTCCCGCCCCGCCCCGCCCAGCGTGCGAGGCGCGGCGCGTCCGGCAGGGCCGGCTCGTCGGCGTCCACCCGCTCCTGGAGCAGTCCGGCCGGCCCGTGCCGGAAGGCCGGCGCCCCCAGGTGGGGGAACTCGGCCACTCCATAGGCGTCGGAGCTGTACAGCGACGTGCGGAACGGGGTGATCTCCAGCGCCTCGGCGAGGATCGCGCCGGCCCGGGCGGGATCGACGTGGTGCAGGGGGAGGCCGACATCGAGGCGGACCCGTTCGGACACCGCCGCCGGACAGGCCGCCTGCCGCTGGTGGGGCCGGCAGTGCAGCAGCAGGACGGGGATGGTGCCGGCGGTCAGGTGCAGCCAGTCGGTCGGGCGGGTGGGGTGCACGCGGATGCCGCTGTCGCCGGACCCGGTGCGCAGGTGCAGCGGCAGCCCGAGGTCGACGGCGGTCCACAGCAGGTGCCGCACGAGCACCGGGTGTTCGAGTCGGCCGCCGCGGGCGAGCCGGTACCGGGTGGCCCCGGTGACCTCGTCGGGCGAGGGACGGGAGGGGGCCAGGGCGTCCGCCGGGGACGGGACCGGCGGGAGCGGCCGTATGTGCCGCGGGGGTGCCCGGTCCCGGTAACCCGCCCGGCGCGGTGTCGCTCTCGCCCACGTCTCGGCTCCTTCGCGCGTGTGCCGTCCGTCGCGCACCATTGTGCCGTCCGGTGATCAGGCTGTCCGGGTTTCTCCCGAGGTGCGCACACGGACGTGTCCCGCCCCCGTCGGTGGACGCGGAGCGGGACCGGCCGCCGGGGCGCGGGAATCATCCGGCGCGGTCGAGGGTGTCCCGCGCGACCTCCTCGTCCACCGCCGCGCGTACCAGCGCGGCCGCCAGGACGGCCGGTTCCGTCGTCCCGGCGAGGTCCAGGAGCCGGTCCGGGTCCCCCGGCAGGCCGAGGCGTTCCGCGCCCTGGAGGGCCTTGCGGTCCAGGTACGGGGCGGCCTGCGGCCATACGCGCTGGGCCTCGCGCAGGAAGATGTCCGCGCCGGTCGGGCCCACGCCGGGGAACTCCTGGAGCAGCCGGCGCACCTCGGCGACCTCGCCGGCCGCCTCCTTCCGGAGCCGGCGCAGGTCCCCGCCCCACCGCTCGGTCAGCAGCTCGGCCGCCTCACCGAGCTGGGTGGCGGTGCGCTCGTCGTAGCGCCGGTAGCCGCCCCGGCCCAGCGCGTCCACCCGCTCCTGCCAGTCGGCCCCGGCCATCCGGCGCGGGTCCCGCAGCCCCGCCTCGTGCAGGGCACGGGCGGTGGCCACGGCGACCGAGCCCCGGATGCGGGCGCTGAGCAGGTGGGCGAGGACCAGCAGCCGGTACAGCGGCTGCGGGGTGTCCTTCAGCCGGATGCCCGCCTCCTCGGCGTACGTCCGCCCGTGCGCGCCGACGAGTTCGCGCACGACGCGCCGCTGGTCACGGCTCACGGCTACGGCTTCAACGGGTCGTGACCGACCGTCATCAGCCGGTGCCTGAGCCGGGTGTCCTCGGACCGGGGCTCGTTCTCCAGGTCGGTCTGCGACGTCACGAGGTCCACGACCTTGTGCATCGCCCGGAGGTCGTCCTCCGTCAGGTCCGTGCGCCGCTTCTGCAGGATCGCGAGGACGTGCCGGCCGAGTGGCGAGCCGGCGTCGTCGGGCAACGGCTCGGTCAGCTCACCGGAGTCGCGTACCCGGAGCCAGTCCGCGAGCTCCGCGGACGTCATGTTCACCACGCGGTGGAAGTCCTCCCACAGCGCGTCGAGTTCGAGGGCGTCGGCCATGAGGTGCCCCTCTTTTCGTCGTGCGTACGTGCGTGCCGGGTGGTCGCGCGGAGCAGGGCCACGCGCTCCTCCTCGCAGGTGCCTCCCCACACGCCCGACGTCTGCCCCGAGTCGAGGGCGAGCGCCAGGCACTGCGTGGTCACCGGACACCGGGCGCAGACGCGCTTGGCGGCCGCGGCGTCCCGCAGGGCCGGTCCGGCGGTGCCCACCGGGAAGAACAGTTCGGGATCCTCGTCGACGCAGGCCGCGCGGCGCAACCACTCCATGGCGGCGCGGGTGCCCAGGGGGCCGCGGGGCAAACACCTCCGGCCGGTCAGCGGGCGAGCACGTCGTCCAGGAAGTGCGTGACGTCCGCGAACACCTCCGCGCGGTTCGTCTCGTTGAAGACCTCGTGCCGGGCGCCCGGGTAGATCCGCTCGGTCAGGCCGCCGCCGTCGAGCCGCTCGACGCCGACGCGGCTGCCGGGCAGCGGCACGAGCCGGTCGTCGTCCCCGTGCACCCACAGCAGCGGGAGCGGGCCGACGTCGCCGCCGTCGGCCACGGTCTCCAGGGTCCGTACGAAGGCCTCCAGCGTCGGCCGCTTCATCGGGCCGTGCCACACCAGCGGGTCCGTGGCGTACGCGGCGCCGACCGCGGGGTCGCGGGAGAGCGCGGCCGGGCTGATCGGGGTGTCGGGGATCTCGTCCAGGGCGAGCAGCCGGCGCGGCAGCTCCCAGTCGCCGATGACCGGCCCGGACAGCACCAGCGCGTGCAGCGTGCCGGGGTGGCGCTGGGCGTAGCGGGAGGCGATCAGGCCGCCCATGGAGTGCCCGACCATGACGGCGGGCAGGTTCGGGTGGGCGGCCCGGGCGAGGTCCGCCACGCTCCGCACGTCGGTGACCACGTCCTCGAACTCCTCGATCAGGACCCGCTCGCCGTCCGACCGGCCGTGCCCGGTGTGGTCGACGCCGTACACAGCCGCGCCGTGCCCGGTCAGGACGCCCGCCACCTCCTCGTAGCGGCCGATGTGCTCGCCGTAGCCGTGCACCAGCAGTGCCACGTACCGGGGCCGCTCGGCGGGCCACTCGCGGACGGCGATCCGCCCCCGTGATCCGGTCAGGACGTGCTCGCGGGGCTCGGCCATGTCTCCTCCGGCTGCGTGGGTGAAGGTCACCGGAGGATCTTCCCAGCGAGCAGTCCGGCGGTCTATAGTCAAAAACTAGCAGCGCTAATTAAGGGCCTCGGGGCATTCCGGACGGCGTCGGGATCCGTGGGGGCCGAGCGACGATGGTCAGGAGTCCCCTCGTGCGTCCCGTCCACTTCGCGGCCGCCCGCCGCACCCCGATCGGCAAGCTGCGCGGCGCCCTGTCCGGCGTGCGGCCCGACGACCTCGCCGCCGCCGTGATCCGGGGCCTGGTCGCCGACGTGCCCGCGCTCGACCCCGCCCGCGTCGACGACGTGTACTGGGGCGCCGCGAACCAGGCCGGCGAGGACAACCGCAACGTCGCCCGGATGGCCGCGCTGCTCGCCGGCCTGCCCGAGTCCGTGCCCGGCGCCACGGTGAACCGGCTGTGCGCCTCCGGCCTCGAGGCCGTCACCACCGCCGCCCGCACCATCGCCGCCGGCGAGGCCGACGTGGTGCTCGCGGGCGGTTCCGAGTCGATGAGCCGCGCCCCCTTCGTACTGCCCCGCCCCGACGAGGCCCTGCCGCACCGCATCGAGACCGCCGACACCCGGCTCGGCTGGCGTCTGGTCAACCCGGCGATGAAGGACCTGCACGGGCTGCTGGCCATGGGCGAGACCGCCGAGGAGGTCGCCGACCGGTACGGCATCACGCGCGAACGCCAGGACGAGTTCGCCCTGCGCAGCCACCGTCTGGCCGTCGAGGCCCGCGGAAGCGGCCACTTCGACGACGAGCTGCTCCCCGTCACCCGCCCCGACGGCGTGGTCGTCGACACCGACGAGTGCGTCCGCGAGGACACCTCGCCCGAGAAGCTGGCCCGCCTGAAGCCCGTCTTCCGCGCCGGCGGCACGGTCACCGCGGGCAACGCCTCCCCGATGAACGACGGCGCCGCCGGACTCCTGCTGGTCAGCGAGGAGGCCCTGAACGACCTCGGGCTGGAGTCGCTCGGCCGCTACGTCGCCGGCGGCTCGGCCGGTGTCCACCCGGACGTGATGGGCATCGGCCCGGTCCCCGCCACCCGCAAGGTCCTGGCCCGCGCCGGCTGGCGCGTCGAGGACATCGCGGAGGCCGAGTTCAACGAGGCGTTCGCCGCCCAGGCCCTCGCCTGCGTGGACCAGCTCGGCATCGATCCCGGCCTGGTCAACCCCTACGGCGGCGCCATCGCGCTGGGTCACCCGCTCGGCTGCTCCGGCGCCCGCATCCTCACCACCCTGCTCCACCGCATGCGGCGCACCGGGGCCGCCCGCGGACTGGCCACCATGTGCGTCGGCGTGGGGCAGGGCAGCGCGGTGCTCGTCGAGCGGCACTGACGCCCCACGCCACCCTCCCTCTGCAGAGCCGCAGCAAGGAAACGGAGCAACACCCATGGCAACCCTCTCCGTCGCCGCCGTCCTCGCCGAGAACGCCCGGCGCCGCCCCGACAAGGAGGCGCTGGTCGAGGGCGACCTGCGGCTCACCTTCGCCGAGGTGTGGCAGCGGGCCCGCGCCCGCGCCGGGGCCCTCACCGGCCTGGGCGTCCGGCCGGGGGACCGGGTCGCGCTGATGGCGCCGAACACCGCCGACTTCCCGCAGGCGTACTACGCGATCGCCGCGGCCGGCGGTGTCGTCGTCCCGGTCCACCTGCTGCTGTCCCCGGCGGAGGTCGAACACGTCCTGCGCGACAGCGGCGCGACGCTGCTGCTGTGCCACCCGGCGCAGGCGGAGACCGCGGCGCCCGCCGCGCGGGAGGCGGGCGTACGGACGATCATGCTGGGCGACGAGTTCGACAAGCTCGCCGCCGACGCGGAGCCGCTGCCCTCGTACGTCACCCGCGACGCCGACGACCCGGCCGTGGTCTTCTACACCAGCGGCACCACCGGTGTCCCCAAGGGCGCGGTGCTCAGCCACTTCAACCTGGTGATGAACGCGACCGTCAACGCCTTCGACGCCAACGACATCCGGCCCGACGACGTCGCGCTCGGCGCGCTGCCGCTGTTCCACGCCTTCGGGCAGACCGTCTCCCTGAACTCCACCTGGCGGGCCGGGGCGACGCTCGTCCTGCTGCCGCGCTTCGACGCGGCCCGCGCGATCGAGCTGATGGTGCGGGAGAAGGTCAACACCTTCCACGGGGTGCCGACCATGTTCGTCGCCCTCAGCGCCGCGGCGGCCGGCGCCGACGCCCTGCCGGAACTGCGGGTGTGCGTCTCCGGCGGCGCCTCGCTCCCGGTGGCCGTCCTGGAGCGGTTCGAGGAGGCGTTCGGCGCGAAGATCTACGAGGGGTACGGACTGTCGGAGACCTCTCCGGCGGCGGCCGTCAACCAGCCGGTGTTCGGCGCCCGGCCCGGCACCATCGGCCACCCGCTGTGGGGCGTGGACGTGGAGATCGCCCGCGCGGAGGTCGAGGGACGCGTCGAGCTGCTGCCGCCCGGCGAGCTCGGTGAGGTCGTCGTGCGCGGCCACAACGTCTTCTCCGGCTACCTCGGCCGCCCCGAGGCCACCGCCGAGGCGCTCGTCGACGGCTGGTTCCGCACCGGCGACCTCGGCACCAAGGACGACGAGGGGTTCCTCAGGATCGTCGACCGGAAGAAGGACGTCATCATCCGGGGCGGTTACAACGTCTACCCGCGCGAGGTCGAGGAGGTCCTGATGCGCCACCCCGGCGTCGCGCAGGTCGCCGTCATCGGCCTCCCCGACGAGCTGCACGGCGAGGAGGTGTGCGCCGTGGTCGTCCCCGCGCCGGACGCGGCGCCGGACGGCGCCGGGATCACCGAGTGGTCCCGGCAGCACCTCGGCAGGTACAAGTACCCGCGCCGGGTCGAGTTCACGGACGCGCTGCCGCTGGGCCCGAGCATGAAGGTGCTGAAGCGGGAACTGCGGGCGCGGTACGCCGGCCGTCGGTGATCATCTGACGAGACGGTCCTCACGGACCCCGGCGGGTGGGCATAGCATCGGTGCCCGAATGGACATCATGACGCTCTGGCACCTCACCGGCTGGGAGTTCGCCGCCCTCGCCTTCGCGGCCCTGCTCGTCGGTTTCTCCAAGACCGCCGTGAGCGGGGCCAACACGGTCAGTCTGGCGATCTTCGCGGCGGTCCTGCCGGCCCGGGCCTCCACCGGCGTCCTGCTGCCCGTCCTGATCGCCGGGGACGTCCTGGCCGTCCTCACCTACCGGCGCCACGCGCACTGGCCCACACTGTGGCGGCTGTTCCCCGCGGTGGCGGCCGGCGTGGCGGTGGGCACCGTGTTCCTGGTGTGGGCCGACGACGCGATCGTACGGACGTCGATCGGCGGGATCCTGCTGTTCATGGCCGGCGTGACGGTGTGGCGCCGGCGGCGGTCCGACGCGGACGGGCCGCCGGACACGACCACCTCCCGGGCCGGCCGGGTCAAGGCCCGCTCGTACGGCGTCCTCGGCGGCTTCACCACCATGGTCGCCAACGCGGGCGGCCCGGTGATGTCGATGTACCTGCTCTCCGCGGGCTTCCGCAAGCTCGGCTTCCTCGGCACCTCGGCCTTCTTCTTCCTGATCGTCAACGTCTCCAAGCTGCCCTTCAGCGCCGGCCTCGGCCTGATCGACGGCCGCTCGCTGCTCCTCGACGCCGTGCTCGTGGTGTTCGTGGTGCCGGGCGCGCTGGTCGGCAAGTGGGCCGTGAACAAGATCGACCAGCGACTCTTCGAGCGACTGGTCATCGCGGCCACGGTGGTGGGCGGCCTGCAACTGCTCCTGCGCTGACGCCGCGGACGGTGCAGGAGGTACCGGCCGTGCAGGAGGTGCCCGGCGGCCCGTCTGCACCGCGGGGAACGTCCGCGTCACCGCCGCCACGCAGGACGGTCCGCCCCACACCCACATCGTCCTCACGGCGAAGAACACCACCGGGCACTCCTGCCGGCTGACGGGGCTCCCGCACATCCAGTTCCCGGAGAGCCACAGGCGGGACGTCCCGGCCGTCGCCCAGAGCAAGCCGGCCACGCCGGTCGTGCCCAAGCCGGGAGCCCCGGCCCACGCCCTGGTGAAGCTGTCGGACGGCGGGGTCGACGAGTCCGCGGCCCCCGGTCCGTCCGCGGCGGCCGCGGTGCTCCGCGGGAGCCGGTGGCGGCCCCGGACGGGGCGCCTCGTACCCTCGACGCCATGCCGGTCCCGCACGTCCTCGTCCTCGGCGGCACCACCGAGGCCCGCCGCCTCGCCGCCGACCTCGCGGCCCGGCCCGGGGTGCGGGTGACGACCTCGCTGGCGGGGCGGGTGACCCGGCCGGGAGCGGTCGCCGGCGAGGTGCGCGTCGGCGGGTTCGGCGGTGCCGACGGGCTCGCCGCGTGGCTGCGCGAACAGCGCGTGGACGCCCTCGTCGACGCGACCCACCCCTTCGCCGGGACCATCACGGCCAACGCGGCACGCGCCGCGGCGGCCTGCGGAACCCCCGTGGTGATCCTGCGCCGGCCGGGCTGGCACCCCGGCCCCGGTGACCGGTGGCACCCGGTCGCCTCCCTCCCGGAGGCGGCCGGCCTGCTGCCGGGGCTCGGCCGCCGCGTCTTCCTGACCACCGGCCGCCTGGGCCTCGGGGCCTTCGCCCACCTGACCGGCCTCCACTTCCTCGCCCGCTCGGTGGAGCCCCCCGAGCCGCCCCTCCCGCCGGACACCCGGGTGCTGCTGGCCCGCGGCCCGTTCACGGTGGCCGACGAGACCGCCGTCCTCCGCGAGCACCGCATCGACGTGCTGGTGACCAAGGACAGCGGGGGAGCGGCCACCGCGGCCAAACTGACGGCTGCCCGGGACCTCGCCCTGCCGGTGGTGGTCGTGCGCCGGCCCCCGCTGCCGGAAGGCGTGCCCGTGGTGCCCGACGTGCCCGGCGTCCTGGAGCGGCTGGGCCTCGGCGCGCCCTGACGGCGCCGCGCCCGCGCGGTGCCCCGCCGGGGGCGGTCGCGCCGACCGCGGCGCGCGGGTCCGTGCCCGAGGGACGGCCGACGTCCTGCTCCACCCGCCCGGGCTCGGTGACTGTCCCGTGCCGGCCGGCGCCCCTACCGCTCCTTCGGGTTGCGCCGCAGCAGGTACGTGTCCATGATCCAGCCCTTGCGCTCCCGGGCCTCGGCGCGCAGCCGCTCGATGCGCGGCGCGGCCTCGGCGATCGGGCCGGAGACGAGGATCTCGTCCGGGGTGCCCAGGTAGGCGCCCCAGTAGATGTCGATGTCCTGGTCCGCGTACCGCCGGAAGGCCTGGTGGGCGTCGAGCATCACCACCACGTCGTCCACGCCCTCGGGGAAGCCCTCCGCGAGGCGCCGCCCGGTGGTGATCTGCACCGGCCGCGCGACCCGGTTCAGCCCGGTCCGGTGCCGGGCCACGAGGGAGGAGACACTGCTGATGCCGGGCACGACGTCGTACGCGAACGTCACCGCGCCGCGCTCCAGGATCTCCTCCAGGATGCCCAGGGTGCTGTCGTACAGCGCCGGGTCGCCCCACACCAGGAACGCGCCGCTCTCGTCCTCGCCCAGCTCCTCGGCGATCATCCGCTCGTAGATGCCGGCGCGGGCACTGCGCCAGTCCCCGACGGCCGGGGAGTACGCCGCCCCGCCGGCGCTCCGGTCCCGCTCGGGGTCGCGGGCCTCGACGACCCGGTACGTCCCCTCCGGTATGTGCGCCTCCAGCATCTCCCGGCGCAGCCGCACCAGGTCGGCCTTCACCTCGCCCTTGTCCAGGACGAAGAACACGTCCGTGCTCCGCAGCGCCCTGACCGCCTGCAGGGTGAGCTGGTCGGGGTCGCCCGCGCCGATACCGATCACATGAATCTTCCGCACGCCACGAGTCTGCCGTACGCCACCGGCGGCGCCCGGACCGGGCCGCCCTCCCACCGCCGGGCCGCCGGACTCCCTTGCCCTCAGCGCCGTGGACCCTCAGCGCCGTGGACCCTCAACCCCTCAGCCCTTCAGGCGTGGTGCCCGCGCCCCCGCGTCCACGGCCGCGCCGCCCTCCACGTCCCCCGCCAGCTTCGAGGCCCACCCGGCGACCCCGTCCAGATCCATCCCGTACGGGCGCTCCCGCCCGGCCGCCGACGCCGCCCACCGCGTGACGGACCCGGCCCCGCGCCGCAGCAGCCTGGCCCCGCCGGTGGCGTTGCCGCGGGCGGCGTGCGTCAGGCCGACGGCCAGCTGGGCCAGCCCCCGCCACAGCTCCCGCTCCTCCTCGGGGCCCGACTTCCAGGCGTCCTCGAAGACCTCGTGAGCGTGGAACGGCTTCCCCTCGTCCAGCAGCCGCTGCGCCTCGGCGACGGTCTCCCCGGGCGCCCGCACGACGCCCTCGGGCTGACGGGGCACGCCGGCCGCCCCGTACGGCAACGGGCGTCCCAGCCCGTCCCGCGGCCGGGCGTTGCGCGCCCGCCCCTGGTCGTCGCGGTCCCGCGCGTCCACCGGCCGGTCCGAGGCTGTGCTGTCCATGGCACTGTCCATGGGCCGATTGTCCCTCGCCCCGGCCCGCTTAGGTGTGGCGCGGGGTGTGAGGTAGAGTGCTGTTCGCGTGATCGCGCGGTTCACCGCGGGCGAGCACACCGGGACGTGGCGCAGCTTGGTAGCGCACTTGACTGGGGGTCAAGGGGTCGCAGGTTCAAATCCTGTCGTCCCGACTCGAAAGAGTCGCAGGTCAAGGGCCGTTTCAGAGAATCTGAAACGGCCCTTGACCGTGTGTGTGGACTACTGGGGTGCCCAGGGACCGGGCCCCGGCCCGGGCGTCAGAAGGTCAGGCTCCAGCCGTCGAGGTAACCGGGGTCGACGGTGAAGATGCCGGGGGTGTTGTCGGTGACGCGCAACGTCCACCTGCCGTTGGCCGGCACGGCCGACGCGTCGACGGTGAACGTCTTGTGGAGCTCCCTGCCCTCGTCCCAGACGAAGTCCTTCACCAGGATCACCGTGCCGTCCTCGGCCACCAGGTTGATCACCTGTCCGCCGATGAAGTCGTGCACGAGGTCGACGGTCACCTTGAGGTCGCTCGGCGCGTTGCCGCTGCGGCCGGTGACGGTGAGGGGCGACTCGACGGTGACCCAGTTCGGGATGTCGACCCGGGCCGGGTTGACGAAGAAGTTTCCGCCCGAGGCCAGCACGGACCAGGTGAAGGACAGCTCGCGGGTCTCCGAGGCGGAGTTCGTGACGGTGACGACCGTGGTGAAGTCACCCGCCGCCGTCGGGGTGCCGCTGATGACCCCGGTGGCGGTGTCGAGGCTCAGCCCGGCGGGCAGACCGGTCACGGCGTAGGTGAGGGCGCCGGGGCGGGTCGAGACCGCGTCGATGCGCAGTCCGGTCGGTTGGCCCACCGCGGACTTCTGGGTGGACGGGACGACGGCCGCGATGTTGTTGACGTACGAGGGGCCGACGTTGACCGCGGCCCAGGCGTTGCCGACAGCCGTGTACACGCCGTCGTCCACACCGAAGAGGTCCTTGGCGGCCTGGAGCGTGGCGGTGCGGGCACCCGCGTAGTCGGTGCGGCTGGTCATGTAGACCGTCAGGGCCCGGTACCAGATGGCGGCGGCGTTCTCGATGCCGATGCCGGCGACCGGGTTGCCGTCGTGGGTGGGGCTGTCGTACGCGATGCCACGGATGGTCTTCCGGCCGCTGCCCTCGGCCAGCAGGTAGAAGAAGTGGTTGCCCACGCCGGAGCTGAAGTGGGGGTCGAGCTTCCTGGTCTCGGACGTCCAGTAGTCCTGGGACGTGCCCTTCGCGGAGGCGTCCTTGGAGGGCTGGTCCATGTACCGGATCGGCCGCCCGTTGCCCCGCAGGTCGATCAGCTCGGCCATCGTGTAGTCGGGCGTGTCCAGCGGGTTGTCGGCGTAGAACTCCACGGCGGCGGCCATGATGTCGCTGGTCGCCTCGTTGAGCCCGCCCGACTCACCCGAGTAGACCAGGTTGGCGGTGGCGTAGGTGACGCCGTGGGTCATCTCGTGGGCCGCGATGTCCATGGAGGTCACGGGCCGGGCGTCGCCGACGCCGTCACCGTAGGTCATGCAGAAGCAGCGGTCGTCCCAGAAGGCGTTGGCGTAACCGCTGCCGTAGTGCACCCGGGAGCGGGCGCCGACCCCGTCGTCGGCGATCCCCTTGCGGCCGAAGCGTTCTTGGTAGAAGTCCCACGTCTTCTGCGCGCCGTAGGCGGCGTCCACGGCGGCCGTCTGCTCGTGGGCGGCAGTGCCGTCCCCCCAGTGGTCGTCGTCGTCGGTGAGCAGCGTCTGCGTCTTGTCCGGCGCGAAGGAGTAGGTCCGGTGGCCGCCCCGCACCGGGTCGGTCAGCTCGTACGCCGTGCCGTTGTGGACCGAGCCGATCCGCACGGGGCCGCTGTACTGGCTCAGGCCGTCGCCGGCGTGGATCTGCTCCGAGCTGTGCAGCCGCTCGCCGGTGGCCGCGTCGGTCACCACCTGGAGGCGGCTCGGGGTGCCGTCCTCCTGGACGCCGGTGACGAGGGTCTCCCAGGCCAGGACGGGCTCGCCGGATCCCGCCCAGACGACCCTGCGGGGCGCCTGGGAGACGGCCCTGCGGGCGGTGCCCTCCGCCTTGCCCGCCGCCAGCGCCTCCTTCCTGGCGGCGCCCGCCGTCACGGCGGGCTCGACCGTGTCCACGGTGATCGGCGCCGCGGTGGCCTTGGTGACGGTCCGGGCGGCGTGGCCCTCGTGGACGACCAGGTCGCCGCCGAGTACCGGAAGCCCTGCGTAGGTGCGCTCGTAGCGGGTGTGGACGGTACCGTCCGCGTCCTTGACGACGTCCTTCGGTACGAGCTTCTCGCGGTCGCCGAGCTTCAGGCGGCGGGCGGTGGCGGTGCTCTCGTCGGAGGCCGCGTCGAGCAGCTTCTCGCGCTGCGCGGCGGAGAGTTCGACGCTCCCGGTCCCGGATCGGGGGGCGGCCTCGATCCGCCGGGGCGCCGGGTCCGTGTCGGCGGCGAAGGCGGACGGGCCCGCCCCCGTCGCGACCGGGAGGAGGAGCGCGCCCACCGCGAGTGCCGCGGTCAGTGCGGCGCGCCTTCGCGAAGGGGCACCGCCCCGAGGGGAACGGGATCCGGGTATTCGTGCGTACGGGGAAGTTGACGCTCTGTCAGGCACTTGGGTGGCTCTCCTCGGACATGAGACCGGCACGACCGTCTCCGGGCGGAAGTCTGAGCCGCTCGGAACAGGTCGATGCTTTCAAGAAGTGAAGCGAATGGGCAGGAGGGGACGAGTCGTTGTCCGAAACCCACTGAGCGTCCAGCCGTCCTCCCAACTGCCCCGCACCCGGCGCCACTTGGAGCGAACCTCTCCGCATCACCGCGTTGAACAGCGTGTTCGCCCGTGTGGCAGAGCTGGCTGAGGTGCCGCGCGCCACCAGACGGCGTGCGCTCAACTCCTGGGCGGTGAGGATCACCTTCGCGCCAACGGTGAACCGGGCGGCGCCTGCTGTACATCCGCTCGTAACAGAAAGAGGGGCACGGCGCCCCGTCCGACCTCGAAGCTCAATTTCTTGAATGCCGAGTACCGCAGAACGGGGCAAGCCGGAAGTGTCCCGTGCGCCTTGGCAGTCGCGAAGGGGCGCCGTCCAGGGCGGGGCGCCGGTGCTCAGCGCCCTCGTGGAAGAGTCGGCAGCGCCCGTCCCGCCCGCCGAGAGGTGAGCGCCACAGCGGCGTAGCCGGGCAGCGGAGCGGCCCGCCGTCACGTTCCCGGCAGGCGGGCCGCTCCGCTCCTCACCGACGCCGGAGCAGGTACGTGTGCTGGCCGGACAGCACGAGTTCGCCACGCTGGTTGTGAATGGTCGCCTCGGTGGTGACGACGCCGTTGTCGCCCTGCGGTCGCAGGTCGGTGACGGTGAGGGCCGGGAACAGGGTGGCGCCCGGCGCGGTGAAGGCGAGCACCTGGAGGCCGTGGACGACCGGTGCGGTGTGCCCGTGCCTGCGGGCCCACTTCGCGTCGTAGTGCACCGGGTGGTTGTCCGCGGAGACCGTCTGGAAGGCCGCGGCGTGGGCGTCGGTGAGGGTGCGGCTGGGCGCGCGGAAGACCTCGCCGACGCGCAGGTCCTCGAAGGTCCTGGCCGGGACCACCAGGAACGAGTCGGGATCGAAGGCCTCCTGCGCGGTGGCCGGGGCTCGGTGGGGTGCCGCTCACTCATCGGACTGTCCTTCCGCTGGTCGTGCCGAGGCGGTCCGGGAACGGTACGGGTTCACTTGCGCGGGGAGACACGGGCGGCCAGGACGTTGGGATCGTCGTTGGTGAAGTAGGCACCGCTGGCGACGTAGGCGGTGGTGCCGCGCACGGCGAGCGAGGTCGGGTTCTCGATCCCGTCCGCGCCGGTCAGTACGGTGCGGTGGGTGCCGTCCGGCTTGACCAGGGCGACCTCGTTGTCCGCGTTGATCGCGGCGAGGAGCGTGTCCCCGTGACCGGTGAACGCGAAGTCGTCGATGTTGGCCAGCCCCCTCGCCCGGGTCTCGATCCGGCCGGCGGCGCCGTCACGGGTGACCGGTATGCGGAGCACGGTGCCCTGGTCCAGGTTGGAGACCCAGGCCGCTCCGTCGTGCACCTTGATGCCGTTGGCTCCGAGGAAACCGTCCGCGGCCAACTGGGGCGCGCTGCTCCAGCGGGTGGGAGCACCGCCGGTCACGGGCACGCGCCAGACGGTGCCGAGGACCGAGTCGGCGACGTACAGCAGGCGCTTGTGCCGGTCGAGGGCGAGGCCGTTGGGCAGGCCGGTGGCGGGAAGCGCGCTGATGCGGTGCGGTGTGCCGCCGGGGCGCAGGCGCCACACACCGGTCAGGTCGTCGCTGCCGGTGGCGTAGACGAAGTACAGCGTCCCGTCGTCCGTGCGCACGATGCCGCCGAGGAACGGCTGCGTGAGCGCGGGGGTGGTGGAACCGGCCGGTGGTTCGGGCAGGGTGGCCAGGACCCGGACCTTGCCCGCGGGGGTGATCCTCGCGATCTGCCGGTTGTAGGCGAAGGTGACGACGGCTCCGCCACCGGGCTCCAGCGTGATGTTCTCCGGGCGCTGTCCGCCGGTGATGTCCAGGTGCGCCATGAAGCGCACGTCCGGCCGAGGGACGGCGGTCGCCGTGGCTGCCGGGCCGGCGGCGGTCAGGGCCAGGGCCGCCGCCGTGGCGGAGGCCAGAAGGCCGTTGCGTATGCGGGAAGGGATATTCGGCATGTCACTTCTTTCCCTGTGTCTCCGGGCTGCGGAGAAGGCATTGAGCGAGACCTTTTCCGAGGTCGTTCCATAGGAAAGGGGATGAGGAACCGCCGGGTTGACTCTCGGCGCACCACCTGCGGTTCGTCAGCGCACCGGTTCTTCCTCGTCCGTCTTCCGGCGCCGCGCCCGTGGTTCCTGTGGAGGCAAGACCCTGTGCGTTCCCGGCGCATCGCGCCGGGCGCCCGGACCCTACTGTCGGGGGCCGGGACTTCCGCGAACACGCGGTCGGCTCTCTGGGCCTGCCGGCTGTGACGACCGTCGCGGTCCGGCGGCGGACGGACGGAAGGTGAGAGGGATGAGGACGCGAACCAAGCCGCTGCTGCGGGAATGGGAGTGGCAGGCCGGTGCCGCCTGCCGCGGCATGGACAGCTCGGTCTTCTTCTCGCCCCCCGGTGAGAGGGGGCCGGCTCGTCGCGAGCGTGAGGAGGCGGCGCGGGCGATCTGCCGAGGCTGTCCCGTGAGTGGTCCCTGCGGCCGCTTCGCACGGGAGTCGCGGCAGTACTACGGCACGTGGGGCGGCCGGACAGAGGGCGAGCGGCGTTCCCGGGAACTCACGCCGGAGCGGCGGGCCCGGCCGGCCACGGCCCGCTGACCCGCGTCAGGACCTGGCCAGCAGCTGGAAGTCGAACGTGTACCGGGACGCGCGGTACAGGTGCGTGCCGTACTCGACCGGCCGCCCGGTGTCGTCGTAGGCCGTGCGCCGCATGGTCAGCAACGCGGCGCCCTCCTTCTCCTCCAGGCGGTCCGCCTCCTCGCGGGTGGCCGAGCGGGCGCCCACCGTCTGGCGGGCGCTGTGCAGGGTGATGCCGCCGGCGCGCATCATCCGGTACAGGCCGGTCGCCTCCAGCCGGGCGCTGTCGAGGTCCAGCAGCGCCGTCGGCAGGTAGTTGCACAGCAGCGCCACGGGTCGGCCGTGGGTGAGGCGCAGCCGTTCCAGGACGGTGACCACGCCGCCCTCCGCGACCCCGAGGGCCGCCGCCACGTCGGCGGACGCGGCGACCTCCTCGTTGCGCACCACCTGCGTGGTGGGGCCCTGTCCGGCCGCCTCCAGGTCGTCGTAGAGACTGCTCAGCGCCAGGGGGCGTCTGACCTGGCTGTGCACCACCTGTGTGCCGACCCCGCGCCGCCGGACCAGGAGCCCCTTGTCGACCAGTGACCGGATGGCCTGGCGGACGGTGGGCCGGGACAGGCCGAGGCGGACGGAGAGGTCGACCTCGTTGCCCAGCAGGTTCCCCGGGGCGAGGGCGCCGTGCTCGATCGCCGCCTCCAGCTGCCGGGCGAGCTGGTGGTACAGCGGGACGGGGCTGCGCCGGTCCAGGGCGAAGTCCAGCGTGCTGAGCGCGGGGGCGGTCGCGGCACGCGCGGGGCCGCCGGTCCTCACCATGGGCGTACCTTCCTTGCGCAGGGGGCCGAGTGCCACGGACGGGCGGTGTGTCAGAGGTGGTGGCGACGGTCGGCGACGGCGCTTTCGTACCGCGTACGGGCATCGGCGGCGGCCTCCCGGGTGGACACCTCCGCCACCGGCACGTCCCACCAGGCCTCGGCCGGGGGCGCGGTCGGCGTGGGGTCGGTCTCGATGTAGACGCAGGTCGGACGGTCCGACGCGCGGGCCGCCGTCAGGGCCTCGCGCAGTTCGCGCACCGTCTTGGCGCGGAGGACGTCCATGCCGAGGCTGGCCGCGTTGGCCGCGAGGTCGACGGGCAGCGGGGCGCCGGTGAACGTGCCGTCGGGGGCCCGGTGGCGGTAGGCGGTGGCGAAGCGCTCGGCGCCCACCGACTCGGACAGGCCCCCGATGGAGGCGTAACCGTGGTTCTGGACCAGGACCAGCTTGACCGGCAGGTTCTCCTGGACGGCGGTGACGATCTCCGTCGGGTTCATCAGGTACGTGCCGTCGCCGACCAGCGCCCACACGCTGGTGCCGGGTGCCGCCTGCTGCACGCCGAGCGCGGCCGGGATCTCGTAGCCCATGCAGGAGTAGCCGTACTCCAGGTGGTACTGGCGCGGGGAGCGGGCGCGCCACAGTTTGTGCAGGTCGCCGGGGAGCGAGCCGGCCGCGTTGATCACCACGTCCTCGTCGCCGACGACCGCGTCCAGCGCGCCCAGCACCTGGGTCTGGGTCGGCACGGCGCTGTCGTCGTCGGCACGGTAGGCCGCCCGCACGACCTCCTCCCAGCGGGCCCTGCCCGCGCGGTACTCGGCCTCGTACGCCGGCGTCACCCGGTGCCCGGCCAGCGCCCGTGTCAGCGCCGTGAGCCCCGCACGCGCGTCGCAGACCAGGGTGCGGGCGGCGAGCTTGTGGGCGTCGAAGGCGGTGATGTTGAGGTTCAGGAAGCGCACGTCCGGGTGCTGGAAGAGGGTGCCGGAGGCCGTGGTGAAGTCGGAGTAGCGGGTGCCGACGCCGATCACCAGGTCGGCGGTGCGGGCGAGGTCGTCGCTGACGGCGGTTCCGGTGTGCCCGATGCCGCCGAGGTCGGCCGGGTGGTCGTGGCGCAGCGCGCCCTTGCCCGCCTGGGTGGAGGCGACGGGGATGCCGGTGGCGTCCACGAACGCCTTCAGCGCCTGTTCGGCCTCACTGTGGTGGACACCGCCGCCCGCGACGATCAGCGGGCGCTCGGCGGCGCGGATCGCGTCCGCGGCGTCGGCCAGTTCCGACGGGTCGGGCGCGGGGCGACGCACCCGCCAGACGCGGTCGGCGAAGAACTCCTCGGGCCAGTCGTACGCCTGCGCCTGTACGTCCTGGGGGAGGGCGAGGGTGACCGCGCCGGTCTCCGCCGGGTCGGTGAGCACACGCATCGCCCGGAGCGCGGAGGCGAGCAGGGCCTCGGGGCGGGTGACGCGGTCGAAGTACCGGGAGACGGGCCGCAGGGTGTCGTTGACGGACACGTCGGCCTCGGTCGGGTGCTCCAGCTGCTGGAGCAGCGGGTCGGCGGCGTGCGAGGCGAAGTAGTCGCCGGGGAGCAGGAGGACGGGCAGGCGGTTGATGGTGGCGAGGGCGGCGCCGGTGACCAGGTTGGTGGCGCCGGGGCCGATGGACGTCGTCACCGCCTGCGTGGACAGCCGGTTGAGCTGCCGGGCATGGGCGACGGCCGCGTGCACCATGGCCTGTTCGTTGCGTCCCTGGTGGTACGGCATGACGTCGGCGTGCTCGACGAGGGCCTGGCCGAGGCCGGCCACGTTGCCGTGGCCGAGGATGCCCCAGGTGCCGGCGACCAGGCGGTGCCGTACGCCGTCGCGTTCCGTGTACTGGGCGGCCAGGAAGCGCACCAGGGCCTGGGCGGTGGTCAGTCGGCGGGTGGCGGTGCTCATGCGGACCTCTCCGGTGCGGTGTAGAGGGGGAGTCGGGGGTCGACGGGCTGGTCCGGCCAGGTGTCGCGGATCCAGGCGTGGCCGGGGTGGTCGCGGATCAGCCAGGCGCGTTCGGCCTCCGGGCCGGCCATGACGTTGAGGTAGTACATGTGGTGGCCGGGCACGGCCATCGAGGGCCCGTGCCAGCCGTCGGGGATCAGCACGACGTCCCCGTCGCGCACTTCGGCCAGTACGTCCGTGCCCTGCCCCCGCCCGGACGGGGAGACCCGCTGGTAGCCGAGGCCGGGGGCGCCGTCGTGGTCCGCGAACTCGAAGTAGTAGATCTCCTCCAGCACCGACTCCTCGCCGGGACGGTGCTCGTCGTGCTTGTGCGGCGGGAAGGAGGACCAGTTGCCGCCGGGGGTGATCACCTCGACCGCGATGAGCTTGTCGCATGCGAAGACCCCGGCGGCGCCGAAGTTGTTGACCTGGCGGGAACAGGTGCCCGTGCCCCGCAGCTCCACCGGCACCGACGAGGCCGGACCGTAGCGTGCGGGCAGGCGGCGGGTGCACCGGGCGCCGGTGAGCGCGAACCGGCCGCCGCCGGTGGACGTGACGCTCGTACGGGCGTCGCGCGGCACGTAGGCGAAGTCGCTGACGCCGCTGAACACGCTGTCGCGACCGGTGAGTTCGAAGGTCTCCCGGCCGAAGTCGTCGGCGGTGGCGACGGTGCAGCCGCCGCTGAGCGGGAGGACGATCCACTCGCTGTCGCCGCTGTCGAAGGTGTGGCCGCCGCCGGGCGGCAGGTGCAGGACGCGCAGGGCGGAGTGGCCCCAGCCGGCCGTCTCGGGTGTCACGTCCACGGCGTAGGGACCGCTCGCGGCCCTGCCCGCCGCAAGGTGGTACGTCATCGGATCAACTCCTCTGTCACAACAGGCCGACGGCGGTGTCCACCGCCTGTTCCACGCTGCCCTCGGCCGGGTAGAGCAGCGAGCGGCCGACGACCATGCCCTGCACGGTGGGGAGCCTGAGCGCCTTGCGCCAGCGTTCGTAGGCGGCGGCCTGGTCCGCGGGGGAGCCGCCTATGTCGCCGCCGAGCAGTACGGCGGGCAGCGTCGAGGTCTCCAGGACCTCGCCCATGTCGTCCGGGTCCTGGGTGACGGGCAGTTTCAGCCAGGTGTAGGCGGAGGTGCCGCCCAGGCCCGAGGCGATGGCGACGGACCGGGTGACCGCCTCCGCGGACAGGTCGTTGCGGACCCGGCCCTCGACGCGACGCGAGATGAACGGTTCGACGAAGACGGGCAGTTCACGCGCCGCCATGGCGTCGACCGCGCGGGCGGTGGCCTCCATGGTGGTCAGCGAGCCGGGGTCGTCGTAATCGATGCGCAGCAGCAGTTTGCCCGCGTCGAAGCGCAGCCGGGCGATGTCCTCGGCGCGGTGGCCGGTGAAGCGGTCGTCCATCTCGAAGGCGGCTCCCGCGAGGCCGCCGCGGTTCATCGAGCCCATGACGACCTTGTTCTCCAGCACCCCGAGCAGCAGCAGGTCCTCCAGGACGTCGGCGGTGGCGAGCACTCCGTCGACGCCGGGCCGTGACAGCGCGGTGCACAGGCGTTCCAGCAGGTCGGCCCGGTTGGCCATGGCGAGCCGGCGGTCGCCGACGCCGAGCGCGCCGCGTGCCGGGTGGTCCGCGGCCACGATCATCAGACGGCCGGAGTCGCCGATCAGCGGACGGCGTGTCCGGCGGGCCGCGGCCTCGGCGATCGCCTCCGGGTGCCGGGCTCTGACCGCGGTGAGGTCGGGGATGCTGAGGGACAAGACGAAGCTCCGTTCAGGGGGTGGCTCGCGCGAGGAGGTCGTCGACCTCCGCCTCGGTGGGCATCGCGGAGGAGCAGGCGAGACGGGAGGCGACGAGGGCGCCGGCCGCGTTGGCGTGCCGCATGGTCCGCTCCAGGTCCCAGCCGGAGAGCAGACCGTGGCAGAGGGAGCCGCCGAACGCGTCGCCCGCGCCGAGGCCGTTGACCACCTCGACCGGCACCGGCGTCACCTCGGCCGTCCGGCCGTCGCGGTGCACGGCGAGGACGCCCTTCGGGCCCTGCTTGACGACGGCCAGTTCCACGCCGGCCGCCAGCAGGGCCTCGGCGCAGGCGCGCGGCTCGCGCACGCCCGTGGCGATCTCGCACTCGTCCAGGTTGCCGACCGCGACGGTCGCGTGCCGCAGCGCCTCGGCGTAGTACGGGCGGGCCTGGCCGGGACCGGTCCAGAACATGGGGCGCCAGTCCAGGTCGAAGACCGTGGTGCCGGACCTGGCACGGTGGGCGAGGGCGGTCAGCGTCGCCGTACGGCTCGGTTCCTCGCTCAGGCCGGTGCCGGTGATCCAGAAGATGCGGGCGGCGCGGATCGCGTCGAGGTCCAGCTCCTCCGGGTGGATCTCCAGGTCGGGGGCCTTGGGGCGGCGGTAGAAGTACAGGGGGAAGTCGTCCGGCGGGAAGATCTCGCAGAACGTGACGGGGGTAGGGTGGGCGGCGACCGGCGTGACCCAGCGGTCGTCGACGCCGAATCCCTTCAGCGCCCGGTGCAGGAAGCCGCCGAACGGGTCGTCGCCCGTGCGGGTGATGACGGCGGTGGCCCGGCCGAGGCGGGCGGCGGCGACCGCCACGTTGGCGGCCGAGCCCCCGAGGAACTTGCCGAAGGTCTCGACCTCCGCCAGGGGCACGCCCGTTTGCAGGGGATAGAGATCGACCCCGATGCGCCCCATCGTGATCAGATCGAAATGCTGGACTGACTCGGCCATGTGCGACGCTCCTCGGGCTGGGCGGGGGCCTGCCGCCTCCCAGGTGTATGACCCCGGGCCGACCCTGTCAATACTTTGTACTTACATTCGGACCTGCTTGTGAAATGATGTCTTAACAAAGTATTGACAGCGGGCGTCCCAAGCACTTGTATCCGGTCCCAGCGCAACAGCCGTTCTTCTCTGGTCTGGCACACGGCTTCCCCGTAGCACAGTCGCACAGTGAGGTGCAGGAAAGATGGACCGCTCTTCGCACGCCCGCTCCCGCAGATTCGCCCCCGCGGTGGCCCTGGCCGCCGCCGCGGCGCTGACCCTGGCCGGCTGCTCCAGCAGTTCCGGGGGCAAGAAGGCCGACGAGGAGGGGGACTCGGGTGCCTCCGCGGGCAAGGCGGACACCCCCCGTATGACGGTCGCCCTGATCACCCACCAGGCGCCCGGCGACACCTTCTGGGACATCGTCCGCAAGGGCGCGGAGGCCGCCGCCGCCAAGGACAACGTCAAGCTCGTCTACTCCGCCGACCCGAACGCGGGCAACCAGGCCAACCTGGTGCAGAACGCCATCGACCAGAAGGTCGACGGCATAGCCGTCACCCTGGCCAAGCCGGACGCCCTCAGAAGCGTCCTCGGCAAGGCGGAGAAGGCCGGCATACCCGTCGTCGGGCTCAACTCGGGCCTCGCGGACTGGAAGAAGCTCGGCCTGATGGAGTTCTTCGGCCAGGACGAGACCGTGGCCGGCGAGGCGCTCGGCAAACGGCTGAACGAGGACGGCGCCGAGAACGCCGTCTGCGTGATCCACGAGCAGGGCAACATCGGCCTGACCCAGCGCTGCGACGGCGTGAGGAAGACCTTCGAGGGGTCCGTCGAGAACCTCTACGTCAACGGCACCGACATGCCCTCGGTGAAGTCGACCGTCACCGCCAAGCTCAAACAGGACGGCGACATCGACCACCTCGTCACGCTCGGCGCCCCCTTCGCCATGACCGCCGTGCAGTCGGTGGACGAGGGCGGCAGCAAGGCGAAGGTGGTCACCTTCGACCTCAACAAGGAACTGACCGGCGCCATCGACAAGGGCGACATCGAGTTCGCCGTCGACCAGCAGCCCTACCTCCAGGGCTACCTGGCGGTCGACGGCCTGTGGCTCTACAAAAACAACGGCAACTACAGCGGCGGCGGCGAGCAGCCGGTGCTGACCGGCCCGGCCTTCGTCGACAAGTCCAACGTGAAGGCCGTCGCCGGGTTCGCCGCGAAGGGCACCCGGTGATGAGCACGACCCGGCAGGCCGCGCCGGCGGTGACGGCACCACCGGCTCCCGGCCCGGAGGAGACCGACGGGCGGACCCGGCAACGCCCCCTGGCGCTGCGGCTGCTCGCCCGGCCCGAGGTCGGGGTCTTCCTCGGCGCCGTCGCCGTGTTCGTCTTCTTCCTGATCGCCGCCCCCTCGGTCCGCGAGGGCGGCTCGATGGCGACGGTGCTCTACCAGTCGTCCACCATCGGCCTCATGGCGCTGCCGGTCGCCCTGCTGATGATCGGCGGCGAGTTCGACCTGTCGGCCGGTGTCGCCGTGGTCACCTCGGCGCTCACCGCGAGCATGCTCAGCTACCAGCTGACCATGAACGTGTGGACGGGCGTGATCGTCGCCCTCGCGGTCTCCCTCGGGGTTGGCGCGTTCAACGGCTGGATGCTGGTGAAGACCGGACTGCCGAGCTTCCTGGTCACCCTCGGCACCTTCCTGATCCTCCAGGGCGTCAACCTCGCGGTCACCAAACTGGTCACCGGCAACGTCGCCACCGACGACATCAGCGACATGGACGGCTTCGACCAGGCCAAGGCCCTCTTCGCCTCGTCCTTCGACGTCGGCGGCGTCCAGGTGAAGATCACGGTCGTGTGGTGGCTCGCCTTCGCGGCCCTGGCCACCTGGGTGCTGCTGCGCACCAAGTACGGCAACTGGGTCTTCGCGGTCGGCGGCAGCCAGGAGTCCGCCCGCGCGGTCGGCGTCCCCGTCACCTTCACCAAGATCACGCTGTTCATGCTGGTCGGCTTCGGCGCCTGGTTCGTCGGCATGCACCAGTTGTTCTCCTTCAACACCGTGCAGTCCGGGGAGGGCGTCGGCCAGGAGCTGATCTACATCGCCGCCGCGGTGATCGGCGGCTGCCTGCTCACCGGCGGGTACGGCTCCGCCGTCGGCCCGGTCTTCGGCGCCTTCATGTTCGGCATGGTGAACCAGGGCATCGTCTACGCCGGCTGGAACCCCGACTGGTTCAAGGCCTTCCTCGGCGTGATGCTCCTCGGCGCCGTCCTCATCAATCTGTGGGTCCGCCGCGCGGCGACCCGGAGGTGATCGGAAATGACCAGCAAGACCCCCGGCACCCACGGGGCCGTCCTCGCGGACCCCGCGCTCGCGGCGGACCGGCCGCTCGTCGCGCTGCGCGGCGCCGGCAAGACCTACGGCAACATCCGCGCCCTGCACGGCGTCGACCTCGCCGTGCACGCCGGCCGGGTGACCTGTGTGCTCGGCGACAACGGCGCCGGCAAGTCCACCCTCATCAAGATCATCTCCGGGCTGCACCAGCACACCGAGGGCGACTTCCTCGTGGACGGCGAACCGGTGCGCTTCACCACCCCCCGCGACGCCCTCGCCCGGGGCATCGCCACCGTCTACCAGGACCTCGCCACCGTGCCCCTGATGCCGGTGTGGCGCAACTTCTTCCTCGGCTCCGAGATGACCAAGGGTCCCTGGCCCGTGCGGCGCCTCGACATCGCCCGCATGAAGAAGACCGCCGACGAGGAGCTGCGCGCCATGGGCATCGTCCTGGACGACCTGGAACAGCCCATCGGCACCCTCTCCGGCGGTCAGCGCCAGTGCGTCGCCATCGCCCGCGCCGTGCACTTCGGCGCCCGCGTCCTCATCCTCGACGAGCCCACCGCCGCCCTCGGCGTCAAGCAGTCCGGCGTGGTCCTCAAGTACATCGCCGCCGCCCGCGAACGCGGTCTCGGCGTCATCTTCATCACCCACAACCCCCACCACGCCTACCTGGTCGGCGACCACTTCAGCGTGCTGCGCCTGGGCACCCTCGAACTCAGCGCCGCCCGCGCCGACATCACCCTCGAACAACTCACCCACCACATGGCCGGCGGCGCCGAACTCGCCGCCCTCAAGCACGAACTGGCGCAGACCGGCGGGGTGGACGTCGACGCGCTCCCGGACGAGGGCCCGGAGGCTCCCGAACCGGACACCGCCGCGCACGGGAGCGCCGCGTCGGAGGCCGCCGCGCCCCTGGCCGCGACGTCCGACACCGCCGAAGGGAAGGCCTGACATGCCCGCTGCCCTGGACCGCATCCGCGTCGGCTCGGCCCCCGACTCCTGGGGCGTCTGGTTCCCCGACGACCCGCGGCAGGTGCCCTGGGGCCGGTTCCTGGACGAGGTCGCCGAGGCCGGCTACGAGTGGATCGAGCTGGGCCCCTACGGCTACCTCCCCACCGACCCGGCCCGCCTCACCGACGAGGTGACCCGGCGCGGCCTCAGGGTCTCCGCCGGCACCATCTTCTGCGGTCTGCACCGGGGCCCCTCCGAGTGGGACGCCACCTGGGAGCAGGTCGGCCGCGTCGCCGCCCTGACCCGGGCCATGGACGCGAAGCACCTCGTCGTCATCCCGTCCTTCTGGCGCGACGACAGGACCGCCGAGATCCTGGAGCCGCCGGAGCTCACCGGCGAGCAGTGGGCGCACCTCACCCGTGGCATGGAACGCCTCGGCCGCGAGGTGAAGGAGACCTACGGTCTGGACATCGTCGTCCACCCGCACGCCGACACCCACCTCGACACGGAGGAGCACGTCGAACGCTTCCTCGACGCCACCGACTCCGGCCTGGTCAGCCTCTGCCTGGACACCGGCCACTACGCCTACTGCGGCGGCGACAGCGTCAAGCTGATCGAGACCTACGGCGAGCGCATCGGCTACCTGCACCTCAAGCAGGTCGACCCGGAGATCCTCGCCGAGGTGCGGACCGGCGGGGTGCCGTTCGGGCCGGCCGTGCAGCGCGGGGTGATGTGCGAGCCGCCCGCCGGCGTACCGGAGCTGGGCCCGGTGCTCACGGCGGCCCAGAAGCTGGGTGTGGACCTGTTCGCCATCGTCGAGCAGGACATGTACCCCTGCGAGCCCGACAAGCCGCTGCCCATCGCGGTGCGCACCCGCAGGTTCCTGCGCTCCTGCGGCGCCTGAGACCCGCGGCGCCGGCGGGCGTGTCCCGCCGGCGCGCCGCTCGGCGGGCCGTTGCCCGTGGTGCGCGCTAGCGTGCACGGCACCGGCACTTCGTCCCGTTACGGGAGGCAGTCATGACCGCACGTCTCAACCCCTACCTCAGCTTCGACGGCGACGCCCGACAGGCGATGGAGTTCTACGAGCAGGTGTTCGGCGGCACGCTGGCGCTGAACACCTTCGGCGCGTTCGACGAGTCCGCCGGCTCTCACGCCGACAAGATCATGCACGCCGTGCTGGAGACGCCGAGCGGCTTCACCCTGATGGCCTCCGACACCCCGCCCGGCATGGAGTACACCCCGGGCACCAACTTCTCGGTGAGTCTCAGCGGCGACGACGAGGCCGAGCTGCGCGGCTACTGGGAGCAGCTGTCCGCCGGCGGCTCGGTCGCCGTGCCGCTGGAGAAGCAGATGTGGGGCGATGTCTTCGGCATGTGCACGGACCGGTTCGGCGTCCCCTGGATGGTGGACATCAGCGAGCCGGCGAGCTGACCGCGCGGCCCGCCGGCTCCCTCGCCCGGCTCACTCCTGCCGTACCTCCGCGATCGTCACCGGTCGGTGTTCGCGCAGCGACCGTGTGCACGCCTCGGCGATCCAGCCCGCCTCCAGCGCGTCCTCGATCGTGCAGGGGGAGGGGCGGGCGCCGGCGACGACCTCGGTGAACGCGGTGAGCTCGGCGCGGTAGGCGGCGCTGAAGCGGTCCATGAAGAAGTCGTGCGGGGTGCCGGCCGGGAAGGTCACGCCCGGCTCGACCGAGCGCAGCGGCAGCTTGTCCTCCAGGCCGACGGCGATGGAGTCCGCGAAGCCGTGGATCTCCATGCGGACGTCGTAACCGCGCGCGTTGTGACGGCTGTTGGAGACCACGGCGATCGTGCCGTCGTCCAGGGTGAGGACGGCGCCGGTGGTGTCGGCGTCGCCGGCCTCCTTGATGAAGACGGCGCCGCGGTTGCCGCCGACGGCGTACACCTCGCTCACCTCGCGGCCGGTCACCCAGCGGATGATGTCGAAGTCGTGCACCGAGCAGTCGCGGAAGATGCCCCCGGAGGCGGCGATGTACGCGGCCGGCGGCGGCGCCGGGTCCAGCGTGGTCGACCGCACGGTGTGCAGCGTGCCCAGCTCGCCCCGCCGCACGGCCGCCCGCGCCGCGGCGAACCCGGCGTCGAAGCGGCGGTTGTAGCCGATCTGGACCGGCACGTCATGACCCGCGACCGCCTTGAACACCTCGACGCCCTCCGCCATGGTGCGGGCGACGGGCTTCTCGCAGAAGACGGGGACGCCGGCCTCGACGGCGGCCAGGATCAGGGCCGGGTGGGCGTCGGTGGCCGCCGCGATCACCACCGCGTCCACCCCGGCGGTCAGCACGGCCTCGGGCGAGTCCGCCACCTGGGCGCCGAACCGCTCGGCGGCGGCCTTCGCGGCGTCCGCGACCGGGTCGGCGACGACGAGCGAGTCGACGACGTCGAGCCCGGAGAGGGTCTCGGCGTGGAAGGCGCCGATGCGGCCGAGGCCGAGGATTCCAACGCGCATACGGATCCTGCTCCTTGGGTGCGGGTGCGGGTGCGGGTGCGGGTGGGTGTGGGTGCCGGTGCGGTGTGCGGACGGGAGACGTGTGAGCGTGCGAGTCGTGCGAGCCGCACGCGCGCGCAACCCGTCGAGGTCGCAGCCCCGCTCGGACAGCCGCGCACGGTCGGCGGTACTGCTGCCGGCGGGCCGCCCTCACCCCACCGGTCGGACCTCGACCCAGGCCCCGCGCTCGGCCGACCGGGCCATGGCGTCCAGTACGGCCGCACTGTGCACGGCGTCCGGCAGGGTGGCCCCGTACGGGGTGTCCTCCGCGATGGAGCGCAGGAAGCGGTGGGCCTCCACCACCTTGAGGTCGTCGTAGCCCATGGCGTTCGCGGCACCGGGCTGGAAGGCGGCGAACTCGCCGTGCGCGGGGCCGACGTAGACGGTACTGACCGGCTGGTCCTGGTACGTCGTGCCGCGGCTGACGCCCAGCTCGTTCATGCGGCGGAAGTCCCAGAAGACGGCGCCGGTGGTGCCGTGCACCTCGAAGCCGTAGTTGTTCTGCTCGCCGACCGAGACCCGGCAGGCCTCCAGGACACCGCGGGCGCCCGAGGCGAAACGCAGCAGGCAGCTGACGTAGTCCTCGTTCTCGACCGGACCGAGCTCGCCGCCCGCGGCACGGGCGTGACCGGCCGTGGCGGCGGTCGGACGGGCCCGCTCGGGCAGGAAGACCGCCGTGTCGGCGGTCAGGGACGTGATGTCGCCGAGCAGGAACCGGGCCAGGTCGGCGCCGTGCGAGGCCAGGTCGCCGAGCACTCCGCTGCCGCCGCGCTCCCGCTCGTAACGCCAGGTCAAGGCGCCTTCGGGATGGGCCGCGTAGTCACTGAAGAGGCGGATGCGGACATGTGTGACGGTGCCGATCTCCCCGGCGGCGATCAGGTCGCGGGCGGCCTCCACGGCCGGCGCGTTGCGGTAGTTGAAACCGACCGCGCCCTGGACCCCGGCCTTGGCGACCGCGTCCGCGACCGCCCGCGCGTCCTCGGCGGTCAGTCCGACCGGCTTCTCGATCCAGATGTGCTTGCCGGCCTCGGCCATCGCGACGGCGATCTCGCGGTGCAGGAAGTTCGGGGCGGTGATGCTGACCGCGCCGACCCGTGGGTCGGCGGCCACGTCCCGCCAGTCGCGGGTCGTCGAAGCGAACCCGAACCGCGCGGCGGCCTCCTCGGCCCGCCCCGGCACCTCCTCGGCGACGGTCACCAGCTCCGGACGCAGGGACAGCTGGGGATAGTGGTGCCGGACACGGGCGTACGCCTGGGTGTGCACCCGGCCCATCCAGCCGAAACCGACGACGGCGACACCGAGTGCGTCCACCATGAGAGCCCTTCTTCGCACCGATCCGAGCTGTGTCCCGCCCACCCTGAGGCGACGTCCGTTTCATGTCAACCTTTTGACAGGACAATACGTCCACAGGGCGCCCGGCAGCCCGGCGGTCCGGCAGCCCGGCGGTCCGCGGCGGGCGGACGGTGTCACCGCCCTGACCGCCTCACACGCTGAGAAGGCCACGATCGCGTCCCCGCTCGGCCGGACACGGGGCTCAGCGTCCCCGGCGGGACAGCCACGCGGCGGCCACCGCGCCCGAGACGTTGTGCCAGACCGAGAACACCGCGGCCGGCAGCGCCGCGAGCGGGCTGAAGTGGGCGGTGGCCAGGGAGGCCGCGAGGCCGGAGTTCTGCATGCCGACCTCGAAGGCCATGGCACGGCTGGCGGGCTCGCCGAGCCGGCCCAGGCGCCCCGCGCCGTAACCGAGCGCCAGGCCGAGACCGTTGTGGAGTACGACGGCGACGAACACCAGCGCCGCCGCCGACTTGATGGCCTCCGCGCTGCCCGCCACGACGACGGCCACGATCACGGCGATCGTCAGCGCGGACAACCAGGGCAGCACCGGCAGCGCCCGCTGCACGTACCGGCCCGCGAGGAGCCGTACGACGACACCCGCGAGGACCGGCAGCAGCACCGTCTTGAGGATGTCGGTGACCATGGAACCGGCGTCGACCGGCAGGTACTCCCCGGCCAGCAGCAGCGTCAGCGGCGGCGTGACGAGCGGGGCGACGAGCGTGGAGACGGTGGCGACGGAGACCGACAGGGCCACGTCGCCGCGGGCCAGGTACGTCACCACGTTGGACGCCGTGCCGCTGGGCGCGCAGCCGACGAGGATCACACCGGCGGCGAGCTGCGGCGGGAGGTCGAGCAGGTGGGCGACGGCCCAGCCGAGCAGCGGCATGATGACGTAGTGCGCGACCAGCCCGAGGCCCACTGCCCAGGGACGTCTCACCACGCCGCGGAAGTCCTCCGGGGTCATCGTGATGCCCATGCAGAACATCACGACGCCCAGCAGGTACGGCACCGACTCGCTCCAGCCGGTGAAACCGCCGGGGAGCAGTAGGCCGAGGGCGCCGGCCGCGAGGACGAGGATCGGGAAGACGGTGACGGCGCGTCGCGCGGAGCGGTCGCCGGTGGCGTCGTCGCTGAGGTGTTCGGGTCGTTCGGTTCGCACCGTGCGAGGTAACGCCTGGTGGGCGGCGTGACGCAAAGCCGTCTCGCGATGTGATCATCGGGACGGCCGGCCTTGGTGACCCTTCGCGTCGACCGGATGGCGGCCGGTCCCGAGCGGCCGCCGGGAGCGGGACCAGGCCGCCCGGGCCCGGTGGGACATCGTCGGCCTCCCCGGGAGGGAGGCGGCCGGCGTCGGCCCCACCGTGCGGGATGCGGTAGGGTTGACCAGCGCGATCACGCGGAAACGGATCACAGGCCGTCCGCGGCGACGCGCACCGGGACGTGGCGCAGCTTGGTAGCGCACTTGACTGGGGGTCAAGGGGTCGCAGGTTCAAATCCTGTCGTCCCGACGGTGAGGAAGGGTCTTCGCGGGCAGTGGCTCGCGGGGGCCCTTTTCCGTATGCGGCGTACCACCGACTGGACGCCCCCTTGACGGCTCACGGGCGCCGGTCGACACTGCCCAGGAATCCTAGTGAACGGGTAGGGAAACATGGGGCGCCTCGATCGAGCCACGGGCGGCGAGAGCCGTGCGCCGGGCCCGTCCCCCCTGCTCACCTCCCGCCGTCACATCGACCTCCTCCGCGTCAGCAGCGCGCTCAGCCTCGCGCGCTGAGCCCTCCGGCGCCGGCCGCGGCGGTCCCCGTACGGACGCCGCCCGGATCCGCTCGCCGACCACGGCCCGACGCCTGCCTCCACCGCGCGTACGTCACGCGCCCGCACCCGGGGAGAACCATGTCCGTCACACCGCTCACCCCTGCCCCCGCCTTCCGGGGACGGATCGGCCGCGACCCGCGCAGTGGCCACTACGCCGTGCCCCGCCGCTACCGCCTCCACCTGTCGCCCGACCACGACGACTGTCTGCGCATCGCCGTCGTCCACAGCCTGCTCGGCCTGGAACGGGTCTGTCCGGTGACCGTCCTGGACGCGGTCCCCGACTGCCCCGACGGCGGTCACTCCGCGCTGCGCCCGCTGTACGAGGCGAGCGCGCACCGCTACCGGGGGCCGGCCGTGGCGCCGGTGCTCAGCGACGACTGGTCGGGCCGGATCGTGAGCACCCACGCCCGCGACATCATGCGTGACCTCGCCCGGTACTTCACGTCCCCCGCCGGTCCGGTGCTGTACCCCTGCGGGGCGGAGACGGAGATCGAGAGGGTCGAGCTGCTGTGCGAGCGCACCGCCGACCCCGCGGCCCTGCCCGGCGTACTGGACGCGCTGGAGCGGCGTCTGACCGCGCACCCCTACGTCGTGGGTGACCGGCCCACCGCCGCCGACGTCGAGGTGTGGGTGGCCCTCGTACGGCACGACGGCCCCCGGCGCACGGCCGGTCACCCCGCCCTCTGGTCCCACGTGCGGCGCCTGACCGCCCACCCGGCCTTCGGCCGTCACCTCGCGGACCGGCCCGCCCTGGAAGCTCGCGCGGTGCCGCGAGTTCCCCGGAGAGGAGCTCCGCCTCGGCCGTAGGTGTGGTGCACCCGCATCGCCCTGGCCGGGGCGAGGGTGCGGTGGCAGCGGGCCTGGACGGAGGTCTTCTCGTCTGCGCTGATCACGTACTCGTGGGCGCCGAGCGGTTCGCCCTCCCGGGCGCGGGCGTACAGGTCACGCACGCGCTCGGCCTCGGGCGGAAGCCGGGATCGGTCTCGGCCGCCCGCGTCCGGCGGCGGTCAGGACGGTCGGGCAAGCCGGCGCGACGGGCATCGCGGTCAGGTCGGCCGGGAGAAGCCGGCGCGACGGGCATCACGGTCAGGTCGGCCGGGAGAAGCCGAACAGGCCGGGTCGCGGCCCTCCGGCCCTGCGTCGAAATGCGACAGGACTCAGCCTTCCGCGACCGCCGGCTCGATCAGGGACAGCGTCCGGTGGTCCGCGTCCACGTGCGCGCGGACGCCGATGGGCAGCGGCAGGTTCGGCGAGGTGTGACCGAAGTCGACCTGTGCGAGAACCGGGATGTCACGTCGGCCCAGGACATCGAGTACCACGTCGCGCAGGTCCGCGCGCTGTCCGCCGCCCTCGTGGGGCGTGACCTCGGTCGGGATGCCGACCACCATGCCGGCGATCCGGTCCAGCACACCGGACAGCCGCAAGGTGTGCAGGTCGTTCCAGATCCGCGAGACTGGCCGCTGCAGCTCCTCCCAGAACAGCACGGCGCCCTCGAAGAGTTCGGGGGCCGGCGCGAACGGTGTCGCCTGCAGCAGGACCAGACGGTTCAGCAAGCCGCCGAACAGTGGTCCCTGCGCGCTGCCCGGCCGCCAGGTCTCCCAAGCCTCCTTCGCCGGCAGCGCGCCCGGCGCCTCGGCCTTGGTGAGCACCCGGGTGTAGAGGTCGACGAGCTCGGAGCGACGGGCCTCGTCGCCCAGCGTGTACCAGTCGCTGCCGAAACCGTGGGTGGCGATGTCGGCGTGGAAGCCGACGAGGCCGGTTCGGGCGAACAGCGCCATGTGCAGCAGCGAGATGTCGCTGTAGCCGATGATCGGTTTCGGGTCGGCCCGGATCGCGTCCAGATCGATCAGATCGAGATAGCCGACGGTCGCCTGTCCACCGGTATGCGCGACGACGGCCCGCACCTCCGGGTCCCGGAGCAGGACATTGAGCTCGTCGGCCTGCTCGGCAGGGGTGCCCGACGCCCACCAGCGGTTCCGCGCCGGGTTGACCATCGGGCTGACCCGCACGCGGAAACCCATCCGCTCGAGTATCGCCACACCGCGGGCGAGCAGTGGTTCCTCACCCGGCTCAAGCTGGCCGGAGGGTGCGGTGACGACCACGAGGTCGCCGGAACGCAGCGCGCGGGGCCGAAGGGTCGCAGGCATGGGCCTCCTCCTTGTTGATCAACAATGGCGACCAACAAGGCCCGTGCCGCCGGTATTCCGCCTCGGCGTGGTCACGCCCCCAAACCCCGGCCGGCCCGGCCCGCCGCCTCCCCGCCTCGGCGACGTGCTGGAGCTGACCGATGAGACCGCTGGTCCCGGGCCCTCGCCACACGCGGCCGGGCCCCGCCTCCTCCCCCCAGAAGAAGCGGGGCCCGGCCAGCCGTGACACGTCACCCTCCCCCGAAGGCGACGTGCCCCGGCTGTCCCCCGGCGCCGGTCTGTGGTCGTGGTGCCCGGGTGCCTCGGAGCCGTGCGGTCACCAGCACATGACCGCCGTCTCGCCCACACCCCACGTGGAGTACAGGCGCACCCGGACGACATAGCGTCGGCCCTTGACGAAACGGGCCCTGATCCTGGCGTTGCGGGAGGTTCCCCCGTCGTCCTGTCCGACGAGGTAGCGGGGCTCCCCGTCCCGCTCCTCGAAGATCACGACGACGGCGTCGCTGTCGCCGAACGTGCCCACCGTGTACTCCCGGGTCTCCGGCGGGTCCACGCGGAAGTCGGCCTGTTCGCCCGGACCGAGGCCGAGCGGGACCGAGCGGAACGGCACCAGCGGCCCCGGCCGGCCGATGGGCGGATACCAGCGCAGGGCGAACTCCTTGTCGGCCGCGGAGAGGGTGCCGGGCGGCTGCAGGCCGGAGCGGTAGTGCTCGGGCTCCAGTATCAGCCCCGACGGGAACGGGTACTCCATGATCGATTGCGGGTCCCAGACCGGGCCGTTGACCTCGTCCGTGTCGAGCTTGCGCAGGATGTTGTGGAAGGTCCGCTCCCGGCTCCAGTGGTTCGGGGGGCCCGCCAGCTCGGCGTAGACGGCCTCGTCGTCCCAGAGGATGCCGGCGAACGGGCTCTGGTGCTCGTGCAGCATGCCGAGCGCGTGCCCGATCTGGTGCAGGGCCGTCGCGCGCTCCCCGGGCGCGGTCAGGTCCCAGCCGAAGTTCATCGTACGGTCGTTCAGGCCCACCCGGAGCGCGTCCTTGCCCACCGCCGACCAGGACCCGTCCCCGGGCTGGAAGCCGATGCGCAGTTCGGCCTCCGAGCGGTCGCCGACCTCGGTCAGGACCAGTCCGATGCCGAGGTCCTGCCATTCCCGGAAGCAGTCGCGCACCACGGCCCGCTGCTCCTCGGTCCCGAACCACGACACCCGCCGGGGACGGCCGGTACCCGGCATGGGAACGACCGAGGCGTCGGTGTCGCCACCGAGGAAGCAGTAGTGCAGAACGGTGCCGTTGATCCACATCCGCTGCCCGCCCACGAGCGCGGCGAGACGCTCGGCGGCCAGCCCCGGCGCGAACGCGGGAGCGGGCTGCTGCGCGAGCGAGCAGTAGCGTGCGGTCATGGCCCACACACTGCCGTGCGGCCCGGTCCGGCGCCTGAGTCGAGGGCTACTCAAGTCGCCCTGTATCAGGGATGAGTACGCCGGCTCATGTTGCCGTGACGACTTCTCTGCGGGACGCGAAGACGCTGGAGCCGGCCTGGCCCTTCACCGGGCGGGCGGACGAACTGGAGCTGGTGCGCCGGTCCCTGGCCGCCGGGCGCAACGGCGTCGTGGTGACCGGCCCGGCGGGCTGCGGCAAGAGCCGGCTCGTGACGGAGGCCGTCCGGGGCACGGAACACTCCCGGGCGGCCGGGACGCCCGCGACCGGCGGCATCCCCTTCGCCGCGTTCGCGCACCTGCTCCCCGAGACCGTCACCCTGCACCGTGCCGTGCACCTCCTGTCCGGCGTGCGGCTGCTGCTCGTCGACGACGCGCACCTGCTCGACGACGCCTCCGCCGCCCTCGTGCACCAGCTCGCCGTGCACGGCCGTACCCGGCTCCTGGTCGTCGCCACGGAGGGCGTCCCCGTGCCGGACGCGGTGTCCAGGCTGTGGTCCGGCGAGCTGCTGCCGCGTCTCGCCCTGGAGCCGCTGCCCCGCGAGGAGACCGCCGAACTGCTCGCGGCGGGTGCGGGCGTCGGCCTGGAGCCGCTCACCGTCGACCGGCTGCACCGCCTGTGCCGGGGAGACCTGCGGCTGCTGCGCGAGCTGCTGACCGCGGTACGCGAACGGGGGCTGCTCACGCCGGTCCCGGGCACGGACCGGCGCGCGTGGCGGGGGCCGGTGCCGGTCACCGCGGCCGTACGGGAGCGCGCCGCCCACGTCCTCGGCCGCGCCCGCCCCGAGGAGCGTGAGACGCTCGAACGCCTGGCCTTCGCCGAGCCGTTGCCGCCCGACCTGGACTCCTTCGACGCGCACACCCTGGAGCGGCTGGAGGCCGAGGGCCTGGTCGTCGTCGACGAGCAGGGGGCCACCCGGCTCGCCCACCCCCTGCACGGCCCCGTCCTGCGGGCCGCCGCGGGCCGGCTGCGGGCCCGGCGTCTGTCCCGTACCCCGGACCGGTGCGGTCCCGCCCTGGCGGCGGAGTCGGCCGCCCTGACCCGGCGCATCGAACAGGCCGACGTACGGGCCCTGGAGACGCCCGTGGGGGAGTGGCTCGTGGCCGAGGGAGTGCCGCTGCCCGCGGAGTACGCGGCGCCGCGCGCGCGGTTCGCACGCCTGCGCGGCCGGCTGCGGGAGGCCGCGGCCTGGGCCCGCGAGGGCCTGCGGACGGCCCCCGGCGACGCCTCGTGCCGTACCGAGCTCGCCCTCGCCTCGGCGCAGTCGGGCGACGCGACACCGACGGCGGCCCACGGCGCCCCCACCGGGGACGCCGCCGTGTGGTCCGCCGCCGCGCGCGGCGACCTGGACGCGGCGGTCCGGGAGGCCGCGCTCGCCGGGGACCCGTACGACGCCGTCCGGCTCGGTGCCCCCGAGTGGGCGGCCGGCCGTCTCACCGGCGTCTTCGCCGCGCACGCGGACGCCCTCGCGCGGGGCGACGGACCGGCGCTGGACGGGGTGGCCGAGCAGCTGGAGGAACGCGGCTTCCTGCTGTTCGCGGCCGAGGCACACGCCCAGGCGGCAGGCGCGCACCGCGACCCGAGCGCCGCACGCACCGCCCGAACCCGCGCCGTCGCCCTCGCCCGGCGCTGCGAGGGCGCCCGGACGCCCGCCCTGTCCGGTCTGGCGCTCGGCGAACTCACCGCCCGTCAGCGGCAGATCGTCACACTCGCCGCGGCCGGCCTGAGCAACCGGCAGATCGCGGAGAGACTCACCCTGTCCGTCCGCACCGTCGGCAACCACCTCTACAGCGCCTACACCCGTCTCGGTGCGGGCGACCGCGGCGCCCTGCCCTGGCTGGTGGACCTGCCCGAGGCCCAACCGGCCTGAGCACGGGCAGCCGAGGCCTCAGGCCGCGCCGAACGCGCAGAACGCCCACCCCGTCGCCTGGTGCACCGCGTCCCCGGGCAGTGCCGCCCGCGCGTCACGCAGTGCCTCCGCGAGGGACAGCCCGGCGTCCAGGCCCTTGTGCAGCGCGAGCATCAGAGGCACCACCGCGGCGTCGTTGACCGGCGCGCTGCACGCCACCACCCCGGCCGTGCCCAGCGGCAGCAGCGCGGTGACCAGCCCGAGCAGCTCGTCGGCGCCGACCGACGCGAACCGGGCGGTGTCACAGCAGGACAGGATGATCCGGTACGGGCTGCGGTCCAGACGTTCGAAGTCGTGCACGATGAGCGGCCCGTCCGCCATCCGCAGCGACGAGAACAAGGGGCTGTCCGCGCGGAAGGTGCCGTGCGCGGCGATGTGCGCCAGCGCGGCCCCGTCCAGCTCCCGCAACACCCGCGGCACCCGCGCCTCGTCGCCCTCCAGCACCGTGGGCCCCGCGTGCCGGCCGGCCTCCCGCGCGGCGGCGTCCTCCGCGCCGGCCGGTCCTCCCGCCGCGCCACCACGCGGCAGGTCCGCGCCGTCCCCCCGCCCGGAGGTACGTGGCACGCGCCCCCGGCCGCTGTCGGGTTCGGCGGAGTGCCCGTGCCGGTCCGGGGGCCGCGCCCCGCGTACGCCGTCGCTCCCGGGGTGGGCCGGTACCGCGCCCCGGTCCCCGGGTGAGGACGCGCCGTCCCTGCCGTCCCCCGGCCCGGTGGGCCTCCCGCTCCCACCGGTGTCCCGTGCCCGGTCCCGCGTCCCGGCGCCGTCTTCGTACGCGCCGCCGGACGAAGGCGCCCACGCCCCGCCGGCCCCCGGCATCCGCGGCACCCCGTACCGGCCGGCGAGGTGCGGTACCTCCGCCCCGCCGCTCGCCAGACCCGGTCCGCGGACCAGGACCTGCCGGCCGCCCGACGGGGGCGTGGTCTCGCTCGCGCGCAGCCAGCTGGTCGCCGACGGCGACACGCTCAGGACCCGTTCCCGCAGGGCGGGCAGCAGGGCCCACGGCACCCGGTGCAGGCGGCCCGGCGGGACCACGACGACCGGACCGGAGCCGAGGTGCGCCGCCGCGCGGCCGAGCAGCAGCTCCTGGAGGCGCGCGCCCGCCGCCTCCACCAGCGGCAGCCGGGCATCCGCTCCCGGATGCGCCAGCCGCCGCAGCCCGGCCTGTACGTGCTCGGCCTCCCGCTCCGCCTCCGCCAGCAGCCCGGCCTCGAACCGCCGCACCCGGCCCTGCCCGCACAACAGGACGTGCACCCGCCCGTCGAGCACCGCCAGCTCCACCAGCCGCACGTCGTCACCCAGCCGCCGCAGCAGACGGCCGACGTCGAACCGGTCACCGTCACCGGGGGCCTCGCCCCGCATGTGCAGGGTGCGGGAGCGGATCTCCCGCTCCAGGCGCCGCTGTTCGCGCTCCAGGGCGGGCACGGGCCGGCCCCCCTCCAGCCGGGCCTCGTCCGCACGGGCGGCGATCTCCCGGAACGCCGTCATACCGCTCAGCAGCGCGGGGTCGGCCGGCGGCCGGGTGGGCGGCGCGGACAGCACGGTCGCCCGCCAGCGCTCGCTCCACACCAGCAGCCGCCGCGGCCCGCCCGAGACCAGGCTCGCCTGCTGCGCCAGCGCCGCCAGTTCCGCCCCCTGCGCGGTGGCCCGGGCCCGCAGCTCCGAGGCGCCCAGCGTCATCCGGTGGTCGTCGAGTACGTCCAGCCCCCGTCGGCAGGCCTCCAGCACGCCCCGCGCCGAGCCGGCCGCCCGCGCCCGCAGCGCCTGCGCCGCCCAGCCCGTCATCCGTGCCAGCGGCGGACCGCTGTGCCGGGCGCGCGCGGCGACCGCCAGATGCCGTTCCGCGTCCGCCGTCCAGCCCAGGCCCAGCGCGATCCGGCCCGCCAGCAGCGACGCCTCCGGCGCGGCCGGCGCCCCAAAGGCGGCCAGCCGCTCCGCCACCGCCGCGGCGTCCGCCACCAGCCGGCCCGACGCGCGCCCCGTCGCGACCCGCGCCTCGATCAGCACCAGCCGGGCGTGCGTCTCGTACCAGGTGCGCCGCTGCCCGGCGAACAGCCGTACCGCGACGGCCGCGCGGGCGATCGCGGTCCGCGGATCGTCCGCCAGCCGGGCCGCCCGCGCGGCCACCAGCAGCAGCTCGGCCTTGCGGGTGGACTGCCCGCCGATGCCGTCCAGCGCGGCGATGGCCCCGTCGGCCTCGGTCAGCGCCTCCGTCGCCAGCCCGGCCGCCATCAGCACCTCGCAGCGCCGGATGGTGAGCATGAACGTCGGCGTGTCCAGCTTGGCGTACCGCTCCTCGGCCTCGTCCAGCAGCCGCAGCGCCGCCGGCACGTCACCCGACCGGAACGCCGCGAGCCCCCGGCTCTCCACCGCGTCGGCCTTGTCGTGCTCCTGGCCGGTGGTGTCCCACAGCGCCTCCGCCGCGGTGAAGTCGGCGTCCGCCCGCTCCACCGCCCCGAGCGCCAGATGCACCGTGGCCCGCAGCGTCAGCGCCCGCGCGGTCCAGATCACGTCGTCCGCCTGCCGCAGCACCGGGATCGCCCGCCGCACGTCCTCCAGCGCCTCGCCGTGCCGGCCCAGCACCCACCAGACGTAGGCCCGCCGGTACAGCACCCGCGCCCTGGTGTGCCCGGTGCCGCGTGCCACGCCCCGTTCGAACGCCGCCAGCCCCTCCCGGGTGCGGCCGGAGTGCACCAGCGCCACCCCGAGCGTGGCGAGTACGTCCGCCTCCCGCTCGGCCGAGTCCGCGCGGGCCGCGAGGTCACGGGCGCGCCGCAGATGGGCCAGGGCCCGCCGGGTGTCGCCGAAGTCCCGCTGCCAGATGCCGATCACCTGGTGGGCGATCGAGGCGTGCAGCGGTGACGGATCGGCCCCGAGCAGCTCCTCCGCCCGCGCCAGCGCTTCGTTGGGGGAGGCGAACACCATGGGCAGCAGTTGGAGAACCGAGTCGTTTCCCGCTGTCACCCCACGGATGGTAGTGCTCCGGAACCGCACCCCACAGGTTCGAGTCTGTATCAATCAGCCAACCGTCGACTCTGATTGACGACCGTCGCCGCGACCGTCACCACCACCGCCTCAGTGGAGGACATGCCATGGCACCACAGAGATTCCGCGAGCAGTTCGATCAGATCCAACGCTCGATGCCGGGCGTCCCGCTGGCGATGGGTCCGGACGATTCCGCCGAGTTCCTCTACGAGAAGGGCGTCGTCCTCGCCCGTGACGGCGAGGAGGCCCGCCTGGTCGAGGACACCGTGCGGGACCACTTCACCACGATGGCCGAGCTGACCTCGGACCACGTGCGCCGGGCGAGCCCCGAGACCAACCGCACCGGCATCACCCGTATCCAGGTGGGTGACCCCGGCGAGGGCGACGGCGGCGGTGACCCCACCGTCGCCCACGCCCTGCGCTCCCTGCGGACGATGGAGGGCCGCGCGGGCCGCAGGCTGATCAGCCGCAACCACGTCGTCTCCATCGCCGTCAACGCCTGCCCCGGTGACGAGCCCGTGCCCGTCCCGGTCAGCGAGCAGCCGAACCCGGCCCCCGCCGACACGCCGTACGACGCGGGCACCGCCGTCGGTGTCCTCGTCATCGACACCGGCCTCATGCACGACTACCGGTCCTGCCCGCTGCTCACCCACACCGACGGCGACGCCCAGATCAGGGAGTGCGACGAGGACGGCATCCTCCAGCAGTACGTCGGCCACGGCACCTTCATCGCCGGTCTCGTCGCCGCCGTCGCCCCCAACACCGAGGTGACCGTCAGCAACACCCTCAACGACGCCGGCGCCATCCTGGAGTCCGAGCTGGGCGAGAGGCTCTTCGAGGCCGTCGACCGGGACGGCTGGCCGGAGATCCTCAGCCTCTCCGCCGGCACCTCCAACGGCCGCACCGACGGCCTGCTCGGCGTGCACGCCTTCATGGAGGAGCTGCGCGAGCAGCGCACCCTGCTGGTCGCCGCCGCCGGCAACAACGGCAGCGCCACGCCCTTCTGGCCCGCCGCCTACGCCGACCTGCCCGGCTGGGAGGACTCCGTGCTGTCGGTCGGCGCGCTGCGCTCCGACGGCGAGTTCGGCGCCTGCTTCAGCAACCACGGCGGCTGGGTCAAGGTCTACGCCCCGGGCGAGCGCCTGACCAGCGCCCTGACCGGCTTCCGGGCGCCCGTGCCGTACGTCTACCAGCACTCCACCTACGACGCGTGCCGGTACGGCTTCGCCTACCCCTGCACCTGTCAGTACCCCCGGCACAACGGGGTGCTGAGCGAGCCGGGCGACGCCCCCGCCAAGCCGGACCAGGTGATGTTCGAAGGGCACGCGCAGTGGAGCGGCACCTCCTTCGCCACCCCCGTGGTCGCGGGTCTGGTCGCCTCCCACATGACGGCGCACAAGCAGCGGAACCCGCGCGCCGCCCGGGCGCAGTTGCTCGCGGCCAACACCGAGTACGCGGAAGTCCGCGGGGCGCACGTTCCGGCCCTGCTGCCGCCCACCTGGCGACCGGTCCCCGTCGACCCGTCGGCCGGCAGGCCGTGAGCGGCCGCACGCTGGGCGGAACCACCCATTCCACGGCGTACGATGACGTGTCGTACACGAGGGGTGGGGCAGTGGACCGTGCAGAGGTCGGGGCGCTCGTCCGGTTGGCCGCCGACGGGGACGCGGCGGCCTGGAAGTCGCTGGTCGACGGGCTGGGCCCGCTGGTGTGGTCCGTGGCGCGGGCGCACGGGCTGTCCGACGCCGACGCGCACGAGGTGTACCAGACCGCCTGGTTCCGTTTCGCCCAGCACCTGGGGCGCATCCGGGAACCGGAGAAGACCGGTTCCTGGCTGGCGAGCACGGCACGCCACGAGTGCCTGAAGCTGCTCAGGGCGTCGAAGCGGTGGACACCGACCGACGATCCGCAGTTGCTCGACCGGCCGAGCGAGGACCGCACGCCGGAGGAGTCGGTGCTCGACTCCGAGGAGGCCGCCGCGCAGACCGAGCGCGTCCGGCGGCTGTGGCAGGAGTTCGAGGAACTGGGCGAGCGGTGCCGCCAGTTGCTGCGTGTGCTGATCTCCTCGCCGCCGCCCAGTTATCAGGAGGTGTCCGCCGCGCTGGGGATCGCGGTGGGCAGCATCGGGCCGATGCGCCAGCGCTGTCTGCGCCGGCTGCGGGCCCGGCTCGAGGCACGGGGGACGATATGAGCGACATGTACGACGGCGACGGATTCGCCGAGGGGACCTTCACCGAGGGCGAGCTGGAGGCCGCGCTGCTGGAGGAGGAACTGCGGCAGGCCGCCGCGATCCTGGATCCGGTCCCGGCCGAGCTGCGGCGGATCGCCGTCGACGCGTTCGCGCTGCACGACCTGGACACGCGCGTGGCCGAGCTGACGTTCGACTCGCTGGTCGACGCGCTTCCGGTCAGGGGAGCGGAGGACCCGCCGCGGATGCTCACCTTCCGCGTGGACGAGGTGACCGTCGACGTCGAAGTGACCGCGGACGGCCTGATCGGGCAGGTGCTGCCGCCCGGGCCCGCCCGCGTCGAGGTGCTCAGCGGTCCCCGGACCCACGCGCGGCTGACGGCGGACGACATGGGCCGGTTCACCGGCGCCGCCCCGCCCACCGGCCCGTTCGCACTGCGGCTGCGGACCGGTGGCGCGGTGGTCGTGACGGAGTGGCTGCGCGCCTGACCCGCCGGCGGGCCTGAACGGCCGGCCGCGGGGCGGGGTGCGCGCCCGCGCCGAAGACGGTCCGGCACGCCGTCACCTCGCCGGCACGGCCGTCGGGAAGCGTTCGAGGCCCTCGCCCAGGTCCGCCGGGGCCGGTCCCGTACGCCCCCGCCGCCGTCTACCGGACTGTCGCGGACCTGCCGCGCCCGGGGGCCGCAGCCCTCCACCGCACGCACCGTGAACGCCCCGGCGACCGCCTGCCACGGGTTCCTCGTGGTCGGGCTGGTCCCGCTGGTGGGCTGGTCGACGAAGACGGGCGGGCCGGGACACGGGGGAAGCGCGGGCGGGCCGGGGCCCGGTCCGCGGTCAGGCGGACGCGGCGTCGACGAGGGCCGCCAGCGACTCCGCGAGGCGGGACAGCCCCGGCCCGGCCGGTCCGCCCGGCTCGGTCATGTAGGTGTCCCGGCGGATCTCCACCATCAACGCCCCGACCTCGGCCCGACGGCCGTAGAACTCCAGCGGCACGTACGTCCCGCTGAACGGGCTGTCCAGCCCCGTCCCCCCGCGGCTCGCGAAGGCCTTCCGGGCGGCGGCGAGCAGCGCGGGAGGCGTGTGGAAGCCGTCGGTGCCCAGGCAGACCGGCGGGCGCGGGCCCGCGCCGTGCAGCTCGTAGGGCAGTGGATCGGTCGGGTAGGAGTGCACGTCGATGATCACGGCCCGCCCGGTGGCGGCGAGCCGGTCGGCGACCGCCTCGGTCACCGCCCGCGCGTACGGCCGGAAGTACCGCTCCAGCAGCGGCTCCGGGTCGGTGTCGTCGGGGCGCAGGACCTCGCGGTGCGTGGTCCGCGTGTACACCGCGCCCATCCCGACGGCCGTCATCTCCTCCCGCTCGTCCGGGAACCGCTCCGGGTCGACGACCAGCCGCGAGGCCCGGTTCACGAACCGCCAGGGCGTGATGCCGGCCAGTCCGGCGGCCGCCTCGGCGATGTCCGCCGTGTGCGAGTCGGTGATGTGGTCGAGCTCCCGTTCCAGGGCCGCGTCGTCCAGGACGATACCGGCGCGGACGTCGGCGGGTATCTCCCGCGAGGAGTGCGGCACGTGGAGAATCACGGGGGACCGCGCGGCGCCGGGCAGCAACGCGAAGGCGGGGCGCTGGGCGTCGGTCACGGGAGTGCTCCAGGGGTGTTGTCGGTGGTGTGCGGCAGGCCGGAGTGCCGAACGAGGGCCGCGGGGATCGGCTGCCGTGCACGGAGCGGCGGGCGACCGCGCCTCCGGTTCCGCTCGTCGCCGCGCGGGACCGGTGAAGAGACGGGCACCCCGCCTCCGCCGGGGCGGGGACGGGGTGCCACGGGGCCTGTCCGGGCCCGGCGGGGATCAGGCGAGGGACGCCAGCGCCTCGTTCCAGGTGGCCGACGGGCGCATGACCGCGGCGGCCTTGGCCGGGTCGGGCTGGTAGTAGCCGCCGATCTCGGCGGGCTTGCCCTGGACGGCGTTCAGCTCCTCGACGATCTTCGCCTCGTTGGCGCCGAGCGTCTCGGCGAGCGGGGCGAAGGCCTTGGCCAGGTCCGCGTCGTCGGTCTGCTTCGCCAGCTCCTGCGCCCAGTACAGGGACAGGTAGAAGTGGCTGCCGCGGTTGTCGATGCCGCCGACGCGCCGGGTCGGGGACTTGTCCTCGTTGAGGAAGGTCGCCGTGGCGCGGTCCAGGGTGTCGGCGAGGACCTTGGCGCGGGTGTTGCCCGTGGCCTCGGCGTACTGCTCCAGGGACGGCACCAGGGCGAAGAACTCGCCGAGGGAGTCCCAGCGCAGGTAGTTCTCCTTGACCAGCTGCTGGACGTGCTTCGGCGCGGAGCCGCCGGCGCCCGTCTCGAACAGGCCGCCGCCCGCCATCAGCGGGACGACCGACAGCATCTTGGCGCTGGTGCCCAGCTCCAGGATCGGGAAGAGGTCGGTCAGGTAGTCGCGCAGCACGTTGCCGGTGACGGAGATGGTGTTCTCACCGCGGCGGATGCGCTCCACCGACAGCTTGGTCGCCTCGACCGGGTTCAGGATCCGGATGTCCAGACCCTCGGTGTCGTGCTCCGGCAGGTACTGCTTCACCTTGGCGATCAGGTTGGCGTCGTGGGCGCGGCCCTCGTCCAGCCAGAAGACGGCCGGGGCACCGGTGGCGCGGGCGCGGGTGACGGCCAGCCTCACCCAGTCGCGGATCGGGGCGTCCTTGGTCTGGCAGGCGCGGAAGATGTCACCGGCGGACACGGTCTGCTCGAGGACGGCGTTGCCGGCCTGGTCGACCAGACGGACCGTACCCGTGGTGGGGATCTCGAAGGTCTTGTCGTGGCTGCCGTACTCCTCGGCCTTCTGCGCCATGAGGCCGACGTTCGGCACGGAGCCCATGGTGGAGGGGTCGTAGGCGCCGTTGGCGCGGCAGTCGTCGATGACGGCCTGGTACACGCCGGCGTAGGAGGAGTCCGGGATGACGGCGAGGGCGTCGTGCTCCTGGCCGTCCGGGCCCCACATGTGGCCGGAGGTGCGGATCATGGCCGGCATGGAGGCGTCGATGATGACGTCCGAGGGGACGTGCAGGTTGGTGATGCCCTTGTCGGAGTCGACCATGGCCAGCTCCGGGCCCTCGGCCAGCTCGGCGTCGAAGGACGCCTTGATCTCGGCGCCCTCGGGCAGGGACTCCAGGCCCTTGTAGATGCCGCCCAGACCGTCGTTCGGGGTCAGGCCGGCCTTGGCGAGCGTCTCGCCGTACTGGGCGAACGTCTTCGGGAAGAAGGCGCGCACCACGTGGCCGAAGATGATCGGGTCGGAGACCTTCATCATCGTGGCCTTCAGGTGGACCGAGTACAGGATGCCCTCGGCCTTGGCGCGGGCGACCTGCGCCGTGAGGAACTCGCGCAGCGCGGCGACGCGCAGCACGGAGGCGTCGACGACCTCGTCCTTCTTCACCGGCACGGACTCGCGCAGCACGGTGGTGGTGCCGTCGTCGCCGACCAGCTCGATCCGCAGCGCGCCGTCCTCGGCGATCACCACGGACTTCTCGGTGGAGCGGAAGTCGTTCTCGCCCATGGTCGCGACGTTGGTCCTGGACTCGGCGGTCCAGGCGCCCATGCGGTGCGGGTGGGTCTTGGCGTAGTTCTTGACCGAGGCCGGGGCGCGGCGGTCGGAGTTGCCCTCGCGCAGGACCGGGTTGACCGCGGAGCCCTTGACCTTGTCGTAGCGGGCGCGGATCTCGCGCTCCTCGTCGGTCTTCGGGTCGTCCGGGTAGTCCGGCAGCGCGTAGCCCTGGCTCTGCAGCTCGGCGATCGCGGCCTTGAGCTGCGGGATGGACGCCGAGATGTTCGGCAGCTTGATGATGTTGGCGGCGGGCGTCTTGGCCAGCTCACCGAGCTCCGCGAGGGCGTCCGGGATCCGCTGGTCCTCGGCGAGGTACTCCGGGAACAGGGCGATGATGCGGCCCGCCAGCGAGATGTCGCGGGTCTCGACGGCGACACCCGCCTGCGAGGCGTAGGCCCGGACCACCGGCAGGAACGAATACGTCGCCAGGGCCGGGGCCTCGTCAGTGTGTGTGTAGATGATGGTCGAGTCAGTCACCGGGTGCTCCGCTCCACGTCTGCAACATTGCTCGACATCAAGATATCTCGTGATCGACCTCGGCTCGACAGGGGTCACGCGGAGATTCCGGACAACCGGCCGCGCGCCCCCTGTCGAACAGGTGAGCGGTCAGAGGGGAGTGGGGGTGTCCTCGCCCTCGCGCTGCTGCGGAAACACCACGGTCCCCTGCTGGAGCGCGACCGTGCGGACGGGCGACGGGATGCGGATGCCCTCCTCGCGGTAGCGCTTGTGCAGCCGCTTGATGAACTCGTGCTTGATCCGGTACTGGTCGCTGAACTCGCCGACGCCCAGGATCACCGTGAAGCCGATCCGGGAGTCGCCGAAGGTGTGGAAGCGCACCGCCGGCTCGTGCTCCGGCACCGCGCCGGTGATCTCGGTCATCACCTCGGCGACCACCTCGGTGGTCACCCGCTCCACGTGGTCCAGGTCACTGTCGTAGGCGACACCCACCTGGACCATGATGGTCAGCTGCTGCTCGGGCCGCATGAAGTTGGTCATGTTCGACTTGGCGAGCTGACCGTTCGGGATCACGACGAGGTTGTTGGACAGCTCACGGACGGTGGTCTGCCGCCAGTTGATGTCCTCGACGTAGCCCTCCTCGCCACTGCTGAGCTGGATGTAGTCACCCGGCTGCACGGTCTTGGAGGCCAGGATGTGGATGCCCGCGAAGAGGTTGGCCAGCGTGTCCTGCAGCGCCAGCGCGACCGCCAGACCACCGACGCCCAGCGCGGTGAGCATCGGCGCGATGGAGACGCCCAGCGTCTGCAGGATCACCAGGAAACCGATGGCCAGTACCAGGATCCGGGTGATGTTGACGAAGATCGTGGCCGACGCGGCGACCCCGGAGCGGGACGTCGTCACCGTCCGCACCAGACCGGCGATCACCCGGGCCGCCGTCACGGTCGCCACGAAGATCAGCAGGACCGTCAGCACCTGGTTGACGCTGTGCTGCACCGTGCGGGTCAGCGGCAGAGCCGCCGCCGCACCCGCCACGCCGCCCGCGACCGCGGCCCACGGCGCGACCGTGCGCAGCGCGGCCACGATGACGTCGTCACCGCTCCAGCGGGTGCGTCCGGCGTGCCCCGCCAGCCAGCGCAGCAGGACCCGCAGCAGGAACGCCCCCAGCAGCCCCGCCGCCAGCGCGATGCCGGCGGGCACCAGGTGGTCCATGGTCAGGTCGTCCGTCACCGGTCACCTCCGGGGGGCACTGCTGCGGCGAAGTGCCTCGCCGACGGCCGGATGTGAAGTCTCGTCACGTCTCACCTGCTCGTACCTGCTGGTTTTCGGGATGTGCGCTCGCCCGGTCCGCAAGACAGTTCGACCGGCGCGATCGCTCATCCTGCCGCATGCCGAGTGGTGGTCCGTACCGCGCCGGGGGCCGACCGGGGGCGTTCAGACGATGCCCTCGGCGAGTTCGGCCTGTTCCCGGTCGTCGCCGTAGGCCGCGGTCGTGGGCGTGCCGTACGAGCGGCGGGCGACGAACCACCACACGGTGGCCAGCACCAGCACCACGACCAGCGCGACGGCGGCGTAGTTCATCGTCTCCGCCGTCACCGGCGACGACTGCGGCAGGCAGAACAGCACGGTGACGAAGGCCACCCACACCACCGCGACCCACCCGACCGGCCTGCTCCACCGGCCCAGGCTCCACGGCCCCGGCGTGAAGCGGTCGCCCGCCCGCAGCCGCAGCAGCACCGGGATGGCGTACGCGGGGGTGATACCGATGACGTTGATGGCGGTGACCGCGCCGTACGCCGTCGCCGAGTACAGGGACGGCAGCGCGAGCAGACAGGCGACCGCCACCGACAGCCACACCGCGGCGACCGGCGTCTGGGTGCGCGCGGAGACCTTGCGCCACAGCGCCGAGCCGGGCAGGGCGCCGTCCCGGCTGAAGGCGAACACCATCCGGCTGGCGGCGGCGACCTCGGCGTTGCCGCAGAACAACTGCGCGACGATCACCACGAGGAGCAGCGCGCTCGCGCCGTCCGTGCCCAGGCCGTCCAGCAGGATCTGCGCGGGCGGCACCCCGGTCGCGGTGGCGCGTGTGGCGTCGTAGTCCTGGATGGCGAAGGTCAGGCCGGCCAGCAGCACGAAGCCCGCGAGCCACGACACCCAGATCGCCCGGACGATGCCGCGGGCCGCCGACACCGAGGCGTTCGAGGTCTCCTCGGACAGGTGGGCGGAGGCGTCGTAGCCGGAGAAGGTGTACTGCGCGAGCAGCAGCCCGATCGCGGCCACGTACAGCGGGCTCTCCCAGCCGGTGTCGTTGACGAACTCCGTGAACACGAAGGACGGCGACTGGTGGTGGTCGGGGACGACGGCCAGCGCGCCGACGATCAGCGCCACACCGGCCAGGTGCCACCACACGCTGATGGAGTTGAGCACGCTGACCAGCCGCACGCCGAAGAGGTTGAGCACGGCGTGCAGCAGCAGGATCGCCACGAAGATCAGCATCGTCTTCTCCGGTGTGGGCTCGAAGCCCCACTGGAGGTTCAGGAACGCGCCCGTGAACAACGCGGCCCCGTAGTCGATCCCGGCGATCGCGCCGAGCAGCCCGAGCAGGTTCAGCCAGCCGGTGTACCAGCCCCAGCGGCGGCCCCCGAGCCGGTCGGCCATGTAGTACAGCGCGCCGGACGTCGGGTACGCGCTGGTCACCTCGGCCAGCGCCAGCCCCACGCACAGCACGAACAGGCCGACACCCGCCCAGCCCCACAGCATCACGGCGGGACCGCCGGTGCCCAGGCCGAAGCCGTACAGGGTCATGCAGCCGGACAGGATCGAGATCACGGAGAAGCTGATCGCGAAGTTGCCGAAGCCGCCCATGCGGCGGGCCAGCACCGGCCGGTAACCGAGTTCGCGCAGACGCTGTTCCTCGTCGGTCGTGGCGGACGGGCCGGAAACGGACGGCCCGGAAACGGCTGGCCCGGAAACGGCTGGCCCGGAAACGGCTGGCCCGGAAACGGCTGGTCCGGAATCGGACGGTTCACAGGAGCGGGACATGCGAAGACCTCCGGGGACGGAAGGGGTTGGGGGGTCAGCGGCGCCGGCCACCGCCGCGGGCGGCGGACCGACTGCGCGCGCGGGCCTGGAGGAAGACCTCCACCGCACGCTGGGAGTCACCGGGCCCCGCGACGCGGTAGGCCCAGGGCAGGGGCGTCCAGTACGGGCCGAGCGCGTCGAACACCTGGACCGCCTCCCGGAACTGGAGGGCGCCCCACAGGGCGTGGGCCAGGTGGTTCATGTCCAGCAGGGACCGTTCGGCGTTCTGGGTGAGCAGGAACCAGGAGTGGAAGGCCTGCCGCGCCTCGCGGGTGGCGTCCTCGGCCACCCAGTGCAGATCGAGGGCGGCGTCCCGCCCGCCCGAGCGGCGGTAGCGCTCGACCCGCACGTACAGCGGCAGCACGTGCAGCGCCGAACCCGGCGGGGCGGACCCCGCCGCCCACTGCGCGAACCCCGCCGCCCTGGCCAGTCGCCCGGAGTCGCCCCGCGGGTACAGGAACTGCAGCATGCGGTGGTGGGCCTCCCGGTTGTACGGGTCCCGCTTGCCGGCCTCGGCGAGCAGGCCCCACGGGCCCGGCGGCAGCATCGGCTCCGGAGGCGCCACCCGGTGCTCCTCCCAGCTCTGCTCCCCGTCCAGCCGGGCCAGCGCCAGCAGGCACACCCACGGCACCGGGTCGTACGGCGCGACCCGGGCCGCCGCGTCGCACGCGTGCCAGGCCTCCAGCCACAGCTCGCGCGTGCGGTGGTGGTCCTCGCGGTGGGCACGCAGCGCGCGCTCCACCACGACCCGGGCGTGCATCACCACGGCCGGCGCACTGTGCGGCTCCTCCGCGAGCCAGGCCCGCACCACGTCCGTACCCGCGGCAGAGGCGGCCAGGACCTGCGTACGCTGCGTCCACTGCCACCAGGAGGCGGTCTGTTCCAGCAGGGTGCGCATCGACATCCAGCGCCCGGCGCGCACCTCCTGCAGCGCCGAGCGCAGCGCGGTGTCGTGGCCGGCGGGATCGTAGGCGGGGCGTGCTCCGTCTCTGGCCATCACCCGCCCGCTCCCGGGCACGGAGCGGGTGGGACGGCAGGCTGGAGTGACAAACAGGCCTCCCCCGGGCGGCGGTCGAGCGGTCGTGCTGGTCGGCGGCCACTATAGAGGCGGAGGTTCCGCCTCTGCCGGTTTTCTCCAAGCTGAGCAATTCCTTTACCACCAGCTGAAACTGACTTACCGTCAGTCGGCCTTGACGCGGTGTGCGCGCGGCGGCAGGCTGGCGCCCAGTGATCGCCGAGACCGTCGGCGCGGGAGCCGGGGAGGGGCGCGATGACAAGGGCGGTGCTCGCCGTCGACCAGGGCACGTCCGGCACCAAGGCCCTGGTGATCTGCCCCGAACGCGGCGTCATCGGCACCGGTTTCGCCGAGGTGCGCCCCCGGTACCTGCCCGGCGGCCGGGTGGAGGCCGACCCGGAGGAACTGTACGGCTCGGTGGTCGACGCCGGCCGCCGCGCCCTGGACCGGGCCGGCGAGCCGGTCGCCGCGCTGGGCCTGGCCAACCAGGGCGAGACCGTACTGGCCTGGGACCCGGACACCGGCCGCCCCCTGACCGACGCGCTGGTCTGGCAGGACCGCCGCGCCGCGTCCGTGTGCCAGGAACTCGCCCCTTACGGCGAGGAACTGCGGCACCTGACCGGGCTGCCCCTCGATCCGTACTTCGCCGCGCCGAAAATGGCCTGGATCCGACGGCACCTCACCCGCGAGGGACGTGTCACCACCTCCGACGCCTGGTTGGTCCACCGGCTCACCGGCGTCTGCGCCACCGACGCCGCGACCGCCTCCCGCACCCAGCTCCTCGACCTCGACCGCACCGCGTGGTCGCCGCGCGCACTGGAGGTGTACGGGCTGACCGGCGAACGGCTCCCGGACGTCGTCGACAACGCCACCCACGTCGGGACGACCACGGTGTTCGGCCCCGAACTCCCGCTCACCGGCCTCGCCGTCGACCAGCAGGCCGCCCTCCTCGCCCAGCGCGTCACCGAACCCGGAACCGCCAAGTGCACCTACGGCACCGGCGCGTTCCTCCTCGCCCACACCGGCGACACCCCCCGGCGGGGCGCCTCGGGCCTGGTCAGCTGTGTCGCCTGGCGGCTGGGCGGACGGACGAGCCACTGCCTCGACGGGCAGGTGTACACGGCGGCGTCCGCCGTACGCTGGCTCACCGACCTCGGCGTCATCGCCGGCGCCGCCGACCTCGACACCGTGGGCGGCACGGTGCCGGACTCCGGCGGCGTCACCTTCGTCCCGGCGCTCGCCGGGCTCGCCGCCCCCTGGTGGCGCGGCGACCTGCGCGGCTCGCTCACCGGCCTCGGCCTCGACACCGGCCCCGGGCACCTGGTGCGCGCCCTGTGCGAGGGCCTGGCCGCCCAGGTCGTCGAACTCGCCGACGCCGCGGCCACCGACCTCGGCGGCCCGCTCACCGTCCTGCGCGTCGACGGCGGACTGACCCACTCGGCGCTGCTCATGCAGACACAAGCCGATCTGCTGCAACGCCCCGTGGAGGTGTCCGCCCTGCCGGACGCCACCGCGCTCGGCGCCGGCGCGCTGGCCCGGCTGGGCGCGGACCCGGGCCTGACGGTCGCCGAGGCACTGCCCGACGCCCGGCCGGCCGCCGTGTACGAACCCCGCGTCACCGCCGACGAGGCCGCCGAACGCCTCGCCCGCTTCCGCACGGCGGTCGCCGCGCTGCTCGCGGGGAGCCCGGCATGACGGTCACCGCCTCCGGCCCCCTGCCCACCGACCCGTACGACGTGGCGATCGTCGGCGCCGGTGTGGTCGGCTGCGCGATCGCCCGCCGGCTCGCGCACCACCCGAGTCTGCGCGTCGCCCTCGTCGAGGCGCAGGACGACGTCGGGCAGGGCACCTCGAAGGCCAACACGGCCATCCTGCACACCGGTTTCGACGCCGTGCCCGGCTCCCTGGAGGCCCGGCTCGTCCGCGAGGGCGCCCGGGAACTCGCCGCGTACGCCGCCGAGTCGGGCATTCCGGTGGAGCCCGTCGGCGCGCTGCTGGTCGCCTGGGACCAGGAGCAGCTCGCGGCCCTGCCCCGCCTCGCCGAGAAGGCCGAGCACAACGAGTACCACGCCGCCCGCATCCTGGACGCCGCCGACCTCTACGACCGCGAACCCCACCTCGGCCCCGGCGCGCTCGGCGCCCTCCACGTACCCGGCGAGAGCGTCATCTGCCCGTGGACGACGACCCTGGCCTACGCCACCCAGGCGGTCCGCGGCGGAGTCGACCTGCACCTCAACGCGCCGGTCGAGCAGGCCGGCCACACGCACGGCCTCCACCGGCTGACGACCCCGCGCGGTCCGCTGCACGCCCGCCGGCTCGTCAACGCGGCCGGACTGCACGCCGACACCCTCGACCGGCGGCTCGGCCACGACGACTTCACCGTCACCCCGCGCCGGGGCCAGCTCATCGTCTACGACAGGTTCGCCCGCGCCCTCGTCCGCCACATCCTCCTGCCCGTCCCCACCGCACTCGGCAAGGGCGTCCTGGTCGCCCCCACCGTCCACGGCAACGTCCTGCTCGGCCCCACCGCCGAGGATCTCGACGACAAACACGCCACCGAATCCACCGCCGAGGGCCTGCACGGGCTGCGGGAACAGGGCCGCCGCATCCTGCCCGCGCTGCTGGAGGAAGAGGTCACCGCCGTCTACGCCGGCCTGCGGGCCGCCACCGGGCACGACGACTACCGGATCACCGCCCACCCCGGCCAGGGATACGTCACCGTCGGCGGTATCCGTTCCACCGGGCTCACCGCCTCCCTCGCCATCGCCGCGCACGTCACCGGTCTGCTCGCCGGCCTGGGGCTCGACCTCGGCCCGTGGCGCCCGCCGGACCCCGTCCGCATGCCGGGCCTCGGCGAGTCCTGCCCCCGCCCCCACCAGCGGCCGGACCTCGTGGCCGCCGACCCGGAGTACGGCACCCTGGTCTGCCACTGCGAACGCGTCTCCCGCGGTGAGATCCGCGACGCCCTCGCCGGCCCGATCCCGCCCCGCTCCCTCGACGGACTGCGCCGCCGCACCCGGGCCCGGGCGGGCCGCTGCCAGGGCTTCTACTGCGGGGCCGAGGTACGGGCGCTGTTCGAGGAGGCCCAGGGATGACCCGGCAGGTCGACGTCCTGGTGGTGGGGGCCGGCCCCGCCGGACTCGTGGCCGCGTCCCTGCTCGCGGTGACCGGCGCACGCGTCGAGGTCCTGGAACGGGAACGGCAGGCCGGGGGAGTGCCCAGGCACTGCGCGCACCGGGGCTTCGGCGCCTGGCCGCACACGCTGACCGGCCCGGCCTACGCCCGGCTGCTCGCCGACGCGGCCGTGCGCGCGGGAGCGGACGTACGGACCGGCGTCACCGCCCTCGACTGGGCGGGCCCACGCTCGCTCGCCACCGTCGGACCGGACGGCCCGGAGACCGTCGCCGCCCGGGCGGTCGTCCTGGCCACCGGCGCCCGCGAACGCCCCCGCGCCGCACGCCTCGTCCCCGGCACCCGCCCGGCCGGCGTGTACACCACCGGCGAACTCCAGCAGGCCGTCCACCTCCACGGACAGCACATCGGCAGCCGCGTGCTGATCGTCGGCGCGGAAGACGTCTCCTACGCCGCCGCCGACACCGTACGGACCGCCGGCGCCCGGGTCGTCGCCCTGGTCACGGACCGGCCCCGGGCCCTGACCCGCCCCGCGCGCGCACTCGACGCCCGCCTGCGCCACCGCATCCCCCTCCTCACCGGCACCGCGGTCACCGAGCTGCTCGGCCACGGACGCCTGTCGGCGGTGCGCGTGCGCCACCACGACGGCCGTACGGCGACGCTGTCCTGCGACACCGTCGTGTTCACCGGCGACTTCGTCCCCGAGCACGAACTCGCCCGGCGCGGCGCGCTCACCCTGGACCCCGGCACCCGCGGCCCCGCCGTCGACGGTGCCCTGCGCACCTCGCGGCCCGGCGTCTTCGCGGTCGGCAGCGTGCTGCACGCCGTGGAGAGCGCGGCGACGGCCGCCCGCGAGGGCGCGTACGCCGCGACCGCCGTACGGGACCGGCTCGCGCGGGACACCGGGTGGCCCGGCGGCGTCCCCCTGATCGCCGAACCTCCCCTGGGCCGCATCACCCCGAACCGGGTCACCCCGGCAGACTCCTTCCCGTACCTCCTGCGCACGACGACACCGCTGACCCGCCCGGTCCTGCACGTCACCCAGGACGGCCGCCCGCTCCACCGCGAACGGCCCACCCGCACCGCGGCCGTCCCGCACCGCCCCCTGACGCTGACCGCACGCTGGACCCACCGGGTCGACCCGGAGGGCGGACCGGTACGCGTCACGGTCACCTGAGGCGCACCGGGCACGCGGCGGTGCCCGGGTTGCCCGGGTGCGCGTGGGCCTTCTCGCCGCCGCCCGGCACGAGGACGATGCCGTGCGAGCCGCCGTCGTGGACCTTCGGTTCCGCCGTCCGCGAGGGCCGGGAGGCCGGCGGGGCCGGGGCGCCGCCCGGCCTCAGATCACCTTCGTCCGGACCAGCGCCGCCAGCGTCAGCGCACCCGGCAGGAGCGGCAGCCAGACGGTCAGGAGCCGGAACGCGAGCACCACCGCCGTGGCCACCGCGGCCGGACCGCCCGCCGCCACCAGCGCCACGACCAGCGCCGCCTCGACCGAGCCGACACCGCCCGGCGCGGGCACCAGCGCGACCGCGATCGTCGCCGCCAGGTAGGCCACCGCCATGTGGCCGGGCGGCACCGGCAGCTCCAGCGCCCGGCCGACCAGGACCAGCGCGGCGGCCTGGAGCGCGGGGAAGGCGAGCGCGCCGCCCCACAGCATCAGCGCCCGCGCCGGACGGGCGTGCACCGAGCGGGCCTCGCCCAGCGCCGTCCGCAGGAAGGAGACCACCGACGCACGCACGCGGGGCAGCAGCGCCAGGACGCCCGCCGCCACCACCGGCACGGCGCCCGCGGTGACCAGCAACGGCCCGGTCGCCGCCCCGGGCGACAGGGTGCCGAGTCGCAGCGCGCCGGGGAACGCGATCAGCAGGGCACCCAGCAGGGCGAGCCGTCCGACGCCCTCCGCCAGCAGGTACAGGGCGAGGGCGGCCGACGAACGGGCGAGCGACAGCCCGCACACCGTCATGAACCGGAGGTTGACCGCGCTCGCGCCCAGCCCCGTCGGCAGCAGGTGGTTGGCCGCCCCCGCCGCGAACTGCGTGGCGAGCAGCCGCCGCCCGGGCAGCCGCTCCACCACGGCACCCTGCCGGGTGCAGGCCGCGGCGACCCACGTCAGACCGGTCGCGCCGGCCGCGGCCAGCAGCCAGGGCCACCGGGCCGTGGCGAGGTGGCCGAAGCCCTCCGCGAGCACGGACCGGTGCCGCACCGCGACCACGGTGACCAGCAGCAGCGGGAGCACGCAGAGGGACCGCCGGATGCGGCGGGCGGGGCCGCTCCGGCGGACCGGGACGCGTCCGGAGAGGGACTGCTCGGGAAGAGGCACCGCTGTCACACCACCAGAGACTCCCCCAGCCGTGCCAACCACGGATGTCCGACGCGCGGACGGGGGCTTACGGACCGCGGGCGACCGGCCCACCCCGGGAGTCCTGACCTCAAGCCCGGGAGTCTTGACCTCAAGGTTGATTGAGGTTCTACCGTCATGAACATGAGCATGGAGACCACCGCCTGGACCCAGCTGCACAGCGTCATGAACGCCGAGCAGGAGCGCCGTCCGCTCGCCCGCGCGACGCTGCGCCGCATCGGCGCGTTCGCCCGTCCGCACCGCCGCCGCATCACCCGGTTCGTTCTGCTGGGGGTGGTGACCGCGCTGCTCGCCGTCGCCACCCCCGTACTGGCCGGACGCGTCGTGGACGCGATCGTGTCGGGCGACGACGAGGGGACGGTCGTCCGCCTCGCCCTCCTGATCGCGCTCATCGCCGTCGCGGAGGCGGCGCTCGGCATCGTCTCCCGCCGGCTCTCGGCGATGCTCGGGGAGGGACTCATCCTCGACCTGCGCACGGCTGTGTTCGATCATGTGCAGCGCATGCCGGTCGCGTTCTTCACCCGTACGCGTACGGGAGCCCTGGTCTCCCGTCTCAACAACGACGTCATCGGGGCCCAGCGGGCCTTCAGCAACACCCTGTCCGGCGTGGTCAGCAACCTGGTCACCCTCCTGCTCACCCTCGCCGTCATGCTCACCCTGTCCTGGCAGATCACCCTGCTCGCCCTCGTGCTGCTGCCGGTGTTCGTGCTTCCGGCCCGGCGCATGGGACGCCGCATGGCCCGCATGCAGCGCGAGGCGGCCACCCTCAACGCCGCGATGGGCACCCGGATGACCGAGCGCTTCTCGGCACCCGGCGCCACGCTGATCAAGCTGTTCGGCCGCCCCGAGGAGGAGTCGGCCGAGTTCGCCGACCGCGCCCGACGCGTCGCTGACATCGGCGTCCGCACGGCGACCGCACAGGCGGCCTTCATCACCGCGCTCACCCTGGTCTCCGCCCTGGCCCTCGCCCTCGTCTACGGCCTCGGCGGCTGGTTCGCCCTGCGCGGCACCCTGGACCCGGGCGCCGTCGTCGCGCTGGCGCTGCTCCTGACCCGCCTGTACGCGCCGCTCACCGCGCTCGCCGGGGCCCGCGTGGAGGTGATGAGCGCCCTCGTCAGCTTCGAGCGGGTCTTCGAGGTGCTGGACCTGCCCCCGCTCATCGACGAGAAGCCCGACGCCCGTCCGGTGCCCGACGGCCCGGTCGCGGTCGAGTTCGACGACGTCCGCTTCGGCTACCCGTCCGCCGACAAGGTCTCCCTGGCCTCCCTCGAGGAGGTCGCCTCCCTCGACACCCGGGGCGGCGCCGAGGTCCTGCACGGCCTCTCCTTCCGCGCCGAACCGGGGCAGACCGTCGCGCTCGTCGGGTCCTCGGGCGCCGGCAAGTCGACCACCGCCGGGCTGCTGCCGCGCCTGTACGACACCGACGGCGGCACCGTGCGCGTCGGCGGCGTCGACGTCCGTGACCTGAGCGCACGGTCACTGCGCGACACCGTCGGCATGGTCACCCAGGACGGCCACCTCTTCCACGACACGGTCCGGGCCAACCTGCTGCTGGCCCGCCCCGGGGCCACCGACGCCGAGCTGTGGGACGCGCTGCGCCGCGCCCGCCTGACCGACCTCGTACGGTCCCTGCCCGACGGCCTCGACACCGTGGTCGGCGAGCGCGGCTACCGGCTCTCCGGCGGTGAGCGCCAGCGCATGACCATCGCCCGGCTGCTGCTGGCCCGCCAGCGCGTCGTCATCCTCGACGAGGCCACCGCCCACCTCGACAACACCTCCGAGGCCGCCGTCCAGGAGGCCCTCACCGAGGCCCTGGAGGGCAGGACGGCCATCGTGATCGCACACCGGCTGTCCACCGTCCGGGCGGCCGACCAGATCCTGGTGGTCGAGGCCGGCCGCATCGTGGAACGCGGCACGCACGAGGAACTCCTGGCCGCCGGTGGCCGCTACGCCCAGCTGAGCCGTACGCAGTTCGGGCCGCGAGCGCTGGACCAGGCGCCGAAGGCGCGGGAGGGGGGTTCGCCGGACGAGGCCGGAAAGGCCGCGTAGGTGCTACCGCGGGCCGGGCGATCCGGCCCGCACCGGCAGGTCCTGCTCCGCCCGGACGACCTTCTGGTCGGGCGTGCGGCACGAGCCCCGGCGCCGGCACGGCATGTCGGTCAACTGGCGGACGCCGTCGACGGGTTGTGGAGGACGGCGTTCCCCGCGCAGCCACGGTCGTTCCCGCTCGCGTTCGCCTCCTCCCGGGGCCTCCTGCCCCGATTCTGCCTCCCCTCGGGGCGGCCGGCGACGGCGGCGCCGCGACCGGTCGGCCCGCCGGCCGGGGGGCCGACCGCGTCACCTCAGGCGCGCAGCCACACCGCCGTGTCCCGCGGCAGCCGGCCGTCCGCGTCGAGGGGCCCGCTACCGAGCAGGAGCGTGTCGTGCGCGGGCAGCCCGACGGGCTCCTCGGCCAGACTGACGACGCAGATCAGGCCGCCCGCGCGGGCGAACGCGAGCACGCCGTCCGGTGCGGGCAGCCAGCGCAGGGGGCCGTCACCGAACCCCTCGGTGGAGCGCCGCAGGCGCAGCGCCTCGCGGTAGAGCGAGAGCATCGACTCCGGGTCGTCGCTCTGGCGGTCCGCCGCGTACGCCGGCCAGTCCTCCGGCTGCGGCAGCCAGGGCTCCGTCCCGGAGCCGAAACCGCAGTACGGGGCGTCGGCCGACCAGGGCAGCGGGACCCGGCAGCCGTCCCGGCCGGGGTCGGTGCCCCCGGAGCGGAAGTGCATCGGGTCCTGGATGCGGCCGAGCGGGACGTCGGCCTCGGGCAGGCCGAGTTCCTCCCCCTGGTACAGGTAGACGGAGCCGGGCAGGGCCAGCGTCAGCAGCGCGGCGGCGCGGGCGCGCCGGGTCCCGAGCGCGAGGTCGGTCGGGATGCCGAAGGCCTTCTTCGCGAAGTCGAAGCCGGTGTCCTCACGGCCGTACCGGGTCACGGTCCGGGTCACGTCGTGGTTGCAGAGCACCCAGGTGGCGGGGGCGCCGACGGGAGCGTGCTCGGCGAGGGTGTCGTCGATGGTGCGACGCAGCCGGTCCGCTTCCCAGGGGCAGGACAGGAAGTTGAAGTTGAAGGCGGTGTGCAGTTCGTCGGGCCGCAGGTAGCGGGCGAAGCGTTCAGAGTCGGGCAGCCACACCTCACCCACGAACACGGCCCCGTACTCGTCGGCGATCGCGCGCCAGGAGCGGTAGATGTCGTGCAGTTCGTCCAGGTCGATGTACGGGTGCGGGTCGACCCCCTCCTGGAAGTCCGCGAGCGCCGGGTCCTTCGCCAGCAGGGCGGCGGAGTCGATGCGCACGCCGGCGACGCCGCGTTCGAACCAGAAGCGCAGCACGTTCTCGTGCTCCTGGCGCACCTCGGGGTGGGCCCAGTTGAGATCGGGCTGCTCCGGGGTGAAGAGGTGGAGGTACCACTCGCCGTCGGGGACCCGGGTCCAGGTGCGGCCGGAGAACTGGGAGGGCCAGTTGTTGGGCGGGAGCTCACCGTGCTCGCCGCAGCCGGGGCGGAAGTGGAAGCGCTCCCGCGCGGCGCCGCCCGGCCCGGCCGCCAGCGCCTCCTGGAACCAGGCGTGCTGGTCGGAGACGTGGTTGGGGACGATGTCCACGATGGTGCGGATGCCCAGCTCCCGGGCCTCGGCGATCAGCTTCTCGGCCTCGCCGAGGGTGCCGAAGGCGGGGTCGATCACGCGGTAGTCGGCGACGTCGTACCCACCGTCGACGAGCGGCGAGACGTACCAGGGGGTGAACCAGACGGCGTCCACGCCGAGTTCGGCGAGGTACGGCAGTCTTGCCCGGACGCCCGCGAGGTCACCGGTGCCGTCGCCGTCTCCGTCGGCGAAACTGCGGGGGTACACCTGGTAGATGACGGCGTCGCGCCACCAGTCTGCGGTGCGGTGCGGGGGAGGGGCTGCCACGTGACGGTCCTTTCGGGCAGGGGTGGTCTTCGCCGCCGGCCCGGACAGCGGGGCGTCGGACGGGCCGGCGGCGAAGGCTTGACGGGGCGAGCGTGCGGGCGGGGGCGTGCGGGCGGGCCGGGGCCTCAGCCCTTGAGTCCGCCTGCGGTGAGTCCGCTCATGATGTTGCGCTGGAAGATCAGGAAGATGATCAGCGTCGGCAGGGAGGCCAGGGTGAGCGCGGCGATCAGCACGTTCACGGGCACGCCGTTGGACAGGGAGTAGATTCCGACGTTCAGCGTCTGCCTGGACGGGTCGGGCAGCGTCAGCATGGGCCAGAGGAAGTCCTTCCAGACGCCCACGATCGCGAAGATGGACACCACGCCGAGGATCGGCCGCGAGATCGGCAGGACGATCGACCGGAGCGTGCGCATCGGCGAGGCGCCGTCCATGGCGGCGGCGTCCAGCAACTCCTTCGGGATCGAGTCGAAGAACCGCTTCAGCAGGAAGATGTTGAAGGCGTTCGTCACCGACGGGAGCCAGATGGCCCACGGGGTGTTGAGCAGGTTGCGTTCGAAGACCGGCACGTCGAGCACCGTCAGGTACTGCGGCACGACCAGCACGGTCGCCGGGATCATCAGCGTCGCCAGCATCATGCCGAGGATGGCCTTGCCGAAGACCGGGCGGAGCTTGGACAGGGAGTACGCCGCCGCCACGTCCAGGACCAGTTGGAAGGCGAGCGCGCCGAAGGCGTAGAACAGGGTGTTCCACAGCAGGCCGGCCAGGTCCATGACCTCCCACGCCCGCGAGTAGTTCTCGGGCCGGAAGGAGTCGGGGACCAGGGTCGGCGGTGTCCGGACGACTTCCTGGGTGTCCTTGAACCCGCTGGAGACCATCCAGTACATCGGGCCGAGGAAGACCACGGTGAAGACGGTGACGACGACGCCGAGCGTCACCCAGTAGAGGATCTTGCCGCGCGGCCTGGCGAGCTGGGCCGGCGAGATGAGTGTGCGTGTGGACATCAGTGGTTCCCCCCGGGGCCTACTCGTCCTCGGCGCGGCTGAGCTTCACGTACACCGCCGAGAATCCGGCGAGGAGCACGAGGAGGAGCAGGCCCAGGGCCGCCGCGGCGCCGTAGTTGTTGAAGTTGAAGGCGTACTGGTAGATGAGGTACACCACGGTGGTGGTCGACCCCTCGGGGCCGGCGCCGCCGGTGAGCAGGAAGGGCTCGACGAAGACCTGCATGGTGGCGATGACCTGCATCAGCAGCATCAGCGAGAGGATGAGCCGTGTCTGCGGGATCGTCACGTGCCAGATCTTGCGCAGCAGCCCCGCCCCGTCGAGTTCGGCCGCCTCGTACAGCTCTCCCGGGATGCCCTGGAGCGCGGCCAGGTAGATGAGGGCCGCGCCGCCCATGTTCATCCAGGTCGACGCGACGACCACGGAGAGCATGGACAGGCCGGGGTCCTGGAGCCACTGCTGCTCGGGCAGCCCGACGGCGCCGAAGAGCTCGTTGAGCAGGCCGTAGCCGGGGTCGTACAGGTACTTGAAGAGCAGCACGGCGGCGACCGGGGGCAGCATCACGGGCAGGTACACCAGCAGCCGCAGGTATCCCTTGCCGTGCCTGAGTTCGTTGATGACGAGCGCGACGACGAACGGCACGGCGAACCCGAGGACCAGGGCCAGCACGGTGAACAGCAGGGTGTTGCGCCACGCCTGCCAGAAGGCCGGGTCGTCGACGACCGTGCGCAGGTTGTCCAGGCCGACCCAGGAGACCTCGCCCTGGTCCGTCTTCTGGAAGGCGAGGAAGAACTCCCGGACCATGGGGTACCAGGAGAACAGCGCGAAGCACAGGACCGCTCCGATCAGGAAGCCGTGCGCGGTGAGATTGCGCTTCAGACTTTTGCCGAAGGCCCCGCCGGGCGGGGACGGGCCGTCCACCGGTGGCTGGGAGTGGCGGGCTCTCGCCGCCTTGCTCGGGGTCAGGCTGGGGGCCGACATCGTCGCTCCTCGGGGCTGGTCTCATGGGCCCCGGGGGGCGATGCGGCCCGCCCCCCGAGGGAGCCGGTCACTGCGTGGCCAGGACCTGGTCGACCTGCTGCTCGGCGGTGGAGAGCAGCTTGTCGATGTCGGCGTCCTCGTTGGTGAGGATGCCGGACATCACGTTGTCCAGGACCTTGTAGACCTCCTGCGCCTTCGGCGGTTCGGCCTTGCCCGGGACCGGGTTGTCCATGAACGTCCTGAAGTTCGCGACCGGCATGGTGGCGTGCTCGACCCGGGCCGCGTCGTCCTTGGCCTTCGACTCGTTCAGCCAGAAGTTGGGCTGCGGGAGGCCGACCGGCAGCTTGTCGGCCTTCTTGCGGGCCCAGTTGAACTGGCCCTCGCCGACGGTGAGGTTCTGGAAGTTCAGCCAGGCGATGCCGGCCTTGATCCTGTCGGGGGAGATCCCCTTCTTGATCATGTAGTTGTTGCCGCCGGCCAGGGTGTTCTTCCCGCCGGGGATCGGGCCCATCCCGAAGTTCTCGTAGTCGGCGCCGAGTTGCTGGACCATGTACGTGATGTCGTCGGGTGCGGCGAGGAACATGCCGAGCTTGTCGGTGGCGATCTGCTTCTGGAGGTCGCCCCACTTGAGCAGCTGGGTCTTGCCCATGCTCTCGTCCTCCCAGCGCATGGCGTGGAGGTTCTCGGCGACCTGCCTGCCCAGCTCGTCGTTGAACGCCGCCTTCCTGCCGCTCGCGTCCACGACCTCGCCGCCGAGGCTGTACATCTGGGCGGTGAAGTGCCAGCCTCCGGTGTTGCCCGCGCTGTACTCGCCGAAGCCGGCGATTCCGTCGCCCAGGCCGGCGATCTTCTTGGCGGCGGTGCGGACCTCGTCCCAGGTGCGCGGCGGGGCGTCCGGGTCGAGTCCGGCCCTCTCGAAGAGCTTCCGGTTGATCAGCAGGCCCATCGTGTAGTTGCTCGTGGGCAGGCCGTAGAGCTTGTTCTCGTGCTTGAGCGAGCCCAGCACGTCCGGGTCGATGTCCTTCAGGAGCGGGACCGTCTTGTCGTTGACGTACGCGGTGATGTCCTCGGCGCCGTCGTTGTCCAGCACCTGGGGCAGGTCGGTGAAGTACGTGTAGAAGACGTCGGGCTGCGACTTTGCCTTGAGCATCGCCGTGAAGCGCGGCGGCTCCAGGCACTGGCCCGGGGTGGAGCGGCCCTCGACGGTCACGTTCGGGTACGTCTTGTTGAACTCCTCGACGTCCTCCTTCCACTCCTCCAGCTCGGCCGCCTTCGCCGCCGGGGGCATGCAGTCGATGGTGATCGTCACCTTCGTCTTCGGGTCCAGCGGAGCGGCCGGGTCGGAGGACCCACTGCCACCCTCGGAACCGCCGTCGTCGCTGCTGCTCGTGCCGCAGGCGGCCAGAGCGGTCAGGGTGAGAGCGGAGACGAGCGTGATGGCGCCGGCACGGCGAGTACGGCGGAACCGAGCACTTCTCATGGGTGGTCCCCTTCGGGCATGAACGTGGAAGGCGCCCCACCGCCGATGCGTTGCGGGGCGCCGCTCACTCAACCACCGTGAACAAGGGGACGCAATATCTCGCGCTGATTTCGTAATTGTGTGACAGTGGACCGCAGACGGCGGGGATTCCGTTACCGGGCCGCCGCCTGTGCGGTGGAGCCGCGGACGACGAGTTCGGGCTCGAAGAGCAGCTCGCTGTGGGGTACCTCGCTGCCCTGGATCTGGGTGCAGAGCAGGTCGACGGCGGCGCGGCCCATGGCCTCGATGGGTTGGCGGACGGTGGTGAGCGGGGGTTCGGTGCAGGTCATGAAGGCGGAGTCGTCGTAGCCGACGACGGACACGTCGCGGGGTACGGCGAGTCCGCGCCGGCGGGCGGCGCGGACGGCGCCGAGGGCGAGGGGGTCGCTGGCGCAGATGATGCCGGTGACTCCGCGTTCCAGCAGTCGGGTGGCGGCTGCCTGGCCGCCCTCCAGGGCGAACATCGACCGTTCGACGAACTCCTCGGGCAGTTCCCGGCCGGTGGCGCCGGCGGCTTCCCGGGCGGCGGCCAGCTTCCGCCGGGAGGGGATGTGGTCGGAGGGGCCGAGGACCAGGCCGATGCGCTCGTGGCCGAGGGAGACCAGGTGCCGCCAGGACTGCTCCACGGCCACGGCGTCGTCGCAGGCGATGCACGGGAAGTCGAGGTCCGGGATGGAGGCGTTGATGAGGACCACGGGGATGTTGCGTTCCGCGAGCAGCCGGTAGTGGTCGTGCGGGGCGTCCGCCTGCGCGAACAGGCCGCCGGCGAAGACCACTCCGGACACCTGCTGCTGCAGCAGCAGTTCGACGTAGTCGGCCTCGGAGACGCCGCCCTTGGTCTGCGTGCACAGCACCGGGGTCAGCCCCTGCTGGGCCAGCGCGCCACCGATGACCTCGGCGAACGCCGGGAAGATCGGGTTCTGCAGCTCCGGGAGCACCAGCCCCACCAGCCGGGCCCGCTCGCCCCGCAGCTGCGTCGGGCGTTCGTAACCGAGCACGTCCAACGCGCTCAGCACGGACTGCCGGGTCGCCTCCGAGACTCCGGGTTTGTCGTTGAGGACCCGGCTGACCGTGGCCTCGCTGACCCCAACCTTCTTCGCTACTTGAGCAAGTCGTCGCGTCACGTACGCAAGACTAGCGCAAGCGATGCAAGGGGCTTGCGTGCCGGTTCGGGGTCACCGCGGGGGCAGCGACTCCCGCAGGGCCTGGGCGGTGTCCGAGGGGTCGTAGTCCTCGGGCACGCCCGGCACCAGGATGATGTCCCCCTTGATGTGCCGCGAGCGCAGCGGTGCGATCTCCTGGTACTCGTCGGAGTCCCACCAGGCCCGCGCCCGGTCGAGCGAGGGGAAGCCGATCATGACGACGTCCCCCGGCCAGTCGCCCTCCTTCACCTCGTGCCGCGCACCGTGCACGAGGAAGCGGCCGCCGTACGGCTCGAAGGTGGCGGTGATGCGGTCGATGTACTCGGCGACCTCCGGGTGCGGCGTGGCTTCCCGCAAGTGGGCTATGGCGTAGGCGGACATGACGTCCTTCCGGTCGGAGGGGCTTCGGCACGCCCGATCCTGCCGCAGGGCCGTCCCCCGGTCGATGACGTCGGAGGTAAGGACCGGTGGCGGGGGTCAGAGGCGAGGACAGGAGACCCGGGCGATCAACGGCAGATGGTCGCTGCCGGTGGCGGGCAGGGTGCGGACGTGACCGACGGTCGCCGAGCGGGCCATGACCTGGTCGATGCGGGCCAGCGGAAAGACGGCGGGGAAGCTGAGGGCGACGCCCCGCTCCGCCACGTTCAGCCGTGTGGTCAGGGGATCCAGCGCGCGGTCGTCGACCGTGCCGTTGAGGTCGCCCAGCAGGATCACCGTGCTCAGCTCCTCGGCCGCGACGGCACTGCCCAGCAGGGCGGCGCTCTCGTCGCGCCAGGAGGACGCGAGGCCGCCCGCCCCGACGCGGACCGAGGGCAGGTGCGCGACGTACACGGCGATCTCACCGCGCGGCGTGCGCACCGCGGCCCGCAGTCCGCGACGCCACTCCTGCGCGATGCCCCGCGGTTCGATGTCGACCGACCGGTCGCCGGTGAGCGGATGCTTCGACCAGAGCCCGACCGTGCCCCGGACCGCCCGGTACGGGTAGTGCGGCGCGAGCGTTCTCGCGTACACGTCGAGCGCCGGACGCACCAGCTCCTGGAGCGCGATGAGGTCGGGCTCGGCAGCGGCCAGCGCACGGGCCGTGCCCGCCGGGTCGGTGTTCTCGTCGCTGACGTTGTGCTGCACCACGACCAGGTCGTCGGGGCCGGAGCCCGGCGCGGGCAGGAGCAGCGGGCCGAAGAGGTGCGCCCAGGCCGCCACCGGCAGGAGCAGGGCCACCAGCGCGAGGGCCGAACGGCGCAGCAGCGCCAGGACGAGCAGTGCCACGACCACCAGGCCCAGCCACGGCAGGAAGGACTCCAGCAGACTGCCCAGCCCGACGGCGGTGTTGGGGACCGCGCCGTGGAACTCCAGCAGGGCGGCCGTCAGTACGGCGGACGAGGCGAGCGCCCGGCCCCGCGTCCAGGCCGACTCGCCCCGCACGCCCGCCCGTCGCGTCCACGCCGGGCGCCGCGCCCACCGCGGCGGTGCCGCCCGTACCACCGACGTCACCCGGCCCACCCACGTCACGCGGCCCGTCCGTTCCATCGTCACATCCCGTCCCTGGTCCTCGCCCGTCAGGACGCGTGGACGCGAGGACCGGGTTCCGCACGGGGCCACCGGTGGTCGGACGGAGGCCGGGCCGTCGACGCGCACGGGGGCCGGCGCGGAGGAGAGCGGGTCCTCTGCCTCCGCGCCGGCCCCCGGAGCGCCTGCTCGGCCGGGCCGCCGGAACGCTACGGCGTCGAGGACCCCGTGCCGGTCCCGGCCGACGGTACGGAGGTCTTGGCCACCCGGAACGTGTAGGTGCCGGACCCGACCGTCACCACGGTCGCCCGCCCGGCCTCGTCGTGGGCGACCTCGCGGATGCCGGCCACCGCGTCGAGCGGCCTCCCGGACTCTGTGACGGCGTGCCGGTGGTCGGAGGGGACGACGACCCGCGCCGTGGTGTTGACCGGCACGGTGACCTTCATCGTCAGACCGTCGTCCGTCACCCGCCACGCGCTCGACAGGAGTCCGTAGACGGTCCGGAGGCGTCCTTCTCCCGACGTCAGACCCCCTCCGATGCGCGGCTCGACGACGCTGCTGCGGTACCCCGGGGCGTCGATCCGGAGGCCACCGATGTGCTGGTGCATCCAGTCGGCGACCGCCCCGTAGGCGTAGTGGTTGAAGGAGTTCATGTCCACCGGCCCGAAGGAGCCGTCGGGCTGGATGGAGTTCCAGCGCTCCCAGACCGTGGTGGCGCCGTTCTTGATCTCATAACCCCACGACGGGTAGTCCTCCTTGAGGAGCAGCGTGTAGGCCAGGTCGTCCCGGCCGATGGCGGACAGCGCGGGCAGCAGCCAGGGGGTGCCGATGAAGCCGGTCCGCAGGTGGTTGTCCGTCCGGGCCAGCTTGGCCACGAACTTCTGGCCCGCCTTCACCCGCAGCGTCGCATCGGTGATCAGGTCCATGCCGAGGGCGAGGGCGTATCCGGTCTGCGAGTTCCCGAGCACCGTGCCGTCCGGGGCCACGTAGGCGTGGGTGAACGCGCGCCGCACGTCCTGGTGGAGGCCGGCGTACTCGTCCGCCTCGGCGTCGCGGCCGACGGCACGCGCCATCTCGGCCATCATCCGCACGTCCTGCGCCCAGACGGCCGTGCCGATCACGCCCTGGTCGGAGGGATCGTCGAGGTGCAGCCAGTCACCGGTGAAGAAGGTGGTCCGGCCGGTCTCCAGCAGGTCGGCGCCGGCGCTGCTGCGGGCGTGGTCGAAGAACTTCTTCATCGCGGCGTAGTTGTCCCGCACGATGCGGGTGTCACCGTGGGCCCGGTACACCGAGTAGGGCACCGTGATGACGGCGTCCTCCCAGCCCACGCCGCTGGCGTCGAACGCGCCGTTGGTCGACGGGACGACCGCCGGGATCGATCCGTCGTCCTTCTGCTCGTCGCGCACGTCGAGCATCCACTTGCCGAGGAAGGCGCGGGTGTCGCTCAAGTAGCCGGCGGTGGGGCCGAAGATGCCGATGTCGCCGGTCCAGCCCAGTCGCTCGTCGCGCGCGGGCGTGTCGGTGGGGATCGACAGGAAGTTGCCCCGGGCCCCCCAGGAGACGTTGCTGACGAGCTTGTCGAGCATGGCGTCGGAGGTGCGCAGCGTTCCGGTCGCGGGCAGGTCGGAGCCGAGGACGACCCCCTGCACGTCCGCCGCGGCGGGGGACCGGACCGGTCCGGAGATCTCGATGTACCGGAAGCCGTGCTGGGTGAAGGTCGGCTGGTAGGTGACGGTGCCGTCGGCGGCGAACGTGTAGTAGTCGGTCGCCAGGGCGGACCGGAGGTTCGCCGTGTACATCGTGCCGTCCCGGTTGAGCACCTCGGCGTGGCGGATCCGGACGGTCTGGCCGGCCTCGCCGGTCATCCTCACCCGCGGCACGCCCACCATGTTCTGCCCCAGGTCGTACACGGTCACGCCGCCGCCCGGCCGGGTGACGGCGACGGTGTCGAGGACCTGGGTCCGTCGTACCGGCTCGTCCGGCTGCGGTGACAGCCTGGCCGTGTCGGAGGGACGTACGACGACCGGCTCCCAGGCGGAGTCGTCGAAGCCGGCGCGGTCCCAGCCGGGCCGCTCGTGGCGCGCGTCGTAGGTCTCTCCGAGCTGGTTGTCCGTCACCACGAAGGGGCCCGGCGCCCACTTCCAGCCGTCATGGGTGTCCACCCACTGGACGCTGCCGTCGCCGTAGGTGATCCTCAGCCGCGCGACGAGCGCCAGGTCCGTACCGTACTGCCCCTTGCCAGCGAGCCCGACCTTCCCGGCCCACCAGCCGTCTCCGAGCCTGGCGCCGAACCCGTTTCCGCCCGCCCGGACCAGGTCCGTCACGTCGTAGGTCTGCGACTGGACGCGCTTGGCGTACTCGGTGTAGCCCGGCGCCAGGAACTGGTCACCGACCTTGCGGCCGTTGAGGGACAGTTCGTAGACGCCGTGGGCCGAGGCGTAGATCCGGGCGCTCCTGACGGTCTTGCCCGCGACGGTGGTGAAGCCGGTGCGCAGCAGCGGCTCGTGGTCCCGGGGCAGGACGAGGAGTGCGTCGGTGCCGCCCGTCACGGTGACCTGCCGGCCGCTGAAGGTCCCCGAGCCGAAGGGGTTGCTCGTGAAGTCTGGTTCGGCGAGCACCGTGCCGTCGGGCTCGGTGACCTTCAGCGCGGTGACGGTGGCCGATTCCGAGCCGTGCGTGCGCAACCCCACCCGGCCGTGGTCGAAGTCCGTCACCGTCCGGGTGTCGACGACCACACCGTCGAGGGTGGTGGTGACGGTGTCGCCGGCCAGAGCGTAGGTGACCTTGTGAGTCCCCGCGAGCAGGGCGTCCCGGGTGAAGCCGAAGGGCCGCAGGTCGACCGCCGCGAGCTTGGTGTACGCGCCCTTGACCCGGCGGTGCGGGGCCAGGTGGGGTACGGAGGAGCCCGAGGTGCCCACGTTGATCTGCCACATGTAGGCGTCGTCCGGTCCCTGGGCGCGCAGGAAGGTGCCGAAGGCCTCGCTGTTGAGCTTGAACTCCAGCGTCGCCTCGTAGTCGGTCCAGCTCCGGTACGACGGGGCCGGTCTGCCCACCCACGCCGCCGCCCCCCAGTGGTCCGCCGTGAGCAGCCCCGTCTCGAACCAGGCCGGCGCGCTCCAGCCGCTCGCGGTGCCCCTGTCGTCCCAGACCCGGACGCTCCAGTGGTACCGGGTGCCGGACCTGAGGCCCGGCCCGCCGTAGGCCACGTCCACCTGCTGGGAGGAGGCGACCCGGCCCGAGCGCCACACGTCGGCGGCGCGCGGTGAGGTACCGACCCTGATCTCGTACGCGGTCTGCGTGACGCCGCGCCGGGCCGACTCGGTCCGCCAGCCGAAGACCGGGTCCTGACCGGGGATGCCGAGGGGATCGACACGCCCGTTGGTCGTCAGTCCGCCCACGACGGGTGCGGCGGATGCCGGGGCGGTGGCGGCCGGCGGTGACATCACCAGGCCGACGAGCACCGCGAGACAGGTGCCCCAGGCGAGCAGTCGTCCCCTCGACCCGCCCCTCGGGGGTCTTGACGGGGAGGTGTGAGATGCCATGTGTCTCCCTGACGCGTCAGCGGGTCAGCCGTGTGTGCGGATTGATTTGAACGATTCAATCGGGGGGAGCGACGTAACCATAGGAGCTGACGGCGGGAGGGGCAACGGATCTGACGGGATCGATCGCGACGACTCCGATCGCGGGACGGGCAGGGGGCGCGCTCGTGTTTATCGATTCAAAACGCCACCAGGCGGGGGGCCGGCCCGGCCCGCGGCCGTCGCGCGGCGCGGGCCGCGGCGCCCCTACGGGCGGTCGCCGTCGCCGCCCGGTGCGGCGCGTACCGCCGCGCGGCGGATCTTGCCCAGCGAGCTCTTCGGCAGTGCGGAGACGAAGTCGACCATGGTGGGCACCTGGTGGGGGAGGAGGCGGGTCCTGCAGTGGGACGTCAGTTCCGCCGCGGGCAACGGAGCGCGGGCGACGACGGTGGCCCGGACCCGCTCCCCGGTGTCACCCGTCTCCTCGCCCCAGACCACCGCCTCGACGACCGACGGGTGGGCGAGGAGGACCTGCTCCACCTCCAGGGGGTTCACCTTCTTGCCGCCCACGTTGATGAAGGAGTCCTTGCGGCCGACCAGGTGCAGATGGCCCTCCGGGCCGAGGCGGGCCACGTCGCCGGTGGCGTACCAGCCGTCGCGCAGGGCCCACCGGGTGGCCTCGGGGTGGCCGAGGTAGTGCGTGAACATCGCCGGTGTACGGACCAGCAGCGCCCCCTCCTCGCCGCGCGGCACCTCCTGCCCGTGCGCGTCGACGACGCGGACCCGGACGCCGGGCAGGGGACGGCCCACACCGCGGTCCGGACCCTGGCCGTCCTCGGGCCGGTGCGCGGCGATGACTCCGGCCTCCGTGCAGCCGTAGACCTGATGGACGTCCAGTCCGAGCCGCTCCCTGACCCGCTGTGCCACGGCCGGTGGCAGGGCGGCTCCCGAGGAGAGGCACAGCCGCAGGGCGCGCGCCGGCCGTGGGGAGCGGGAGCCGACGGCCGCGCGTGTCGTCAGGTCGTAGACCATGGGGGCGGCGACCAGCACGGTGCAGGCGTGCTCGTCCAGGGCGCTCAGGAGCCGTGCGGGGGCGAAGCGGCCGAGGAGCACGAGCTGCGCCCCGGCCCGCAGCGCGGTGACCAGCCCGGCGACCATGCCGAAGGAGTGCAGCAGCGGTACGGCGGCCAGGACACGGTCCTCGTCGGTGACGCCGTAGGCGCGGGTGTAGATCTCGCCGCCGTTGACGAGGTTGCGCTGGGTGTGGACGGCCGCCTTGGGCTCCCCGGTCGAGCCGGAGGTGTACTGGTACAGGAAGGGGGCGTCGGGCGCGGCGGCGGCCGGTGGCTCGTCACCGCCGGGCTCCCGGGCGGCGCCCTGCCGTGCGGGCCGGCCCCCGGCGCCGTCGGGCTCGTCCACGGGGACGAGGACGCAGCCGTCGAGCGGGTCCTGTTCCCCGCCGTCGCCGAGCGCGCGGAGCCTCGCCCCATGTGCCGCGACGAAGAGGGTGCCCAACGCACCGTGCAGGGCCGCCAGCTGGGGACGGGTCGTGCCGGGTTCGAGGGGGACCAGGCGGGTTCCGAGGCGCGCGGCGGCGAGGAAGGCGACGACGCATTCGGGGGTGTTGTCCAGGAGCAGGGCCGCCGTGCCGTGCGGGGTGAGGCCGAGCCGGTTCCAGTGGCGCGCGGTGGCGCGCACCCGCTCGCGCAGCTCACCGTAGGTGAGGACGGCGTCCCCGCAGCGCACCGCGACGGCGCCCGGGCGGGCGCGGGCCGCGCTGTCGAGCAGGTGGTCGAGGGTCCCGGGAACGGGCACCGTCCCGGTGCCGGACGTGGTGGGCATCGCTCACGCCTTCCTCTCGGCGGCGGCGGACAGGGGGCGCGGGTCGTCGGCGGGGTCGGCGTCGGGCCGCTGGTGGCGGAAGTACCTGTCGTACAGGCGGCGGTAGGCGCCGTCGCGGGCGAGCAGGGTCATGTGGTCGCCCTCCTCGGTGATGCGTCCGTCGTCGACGACGACGATCGTGTCGGCCTTGCGGACGGTGGGCAGCCGGTGGGCGACGACGATGGTGGTGCGGTCCTTGGCGAGGGCGTCCAGGCCCTCCTGGATCTGGGCCTCCGTCAGGGGGTCGATGCTGGCCGTGGCCTCGTCGAGGATCAGCACCGGCGCGTCCTGGAGGAAGACCCGGGCCAGGGCGACGATCTGCCGCTGACCGGTGGACAGGTTGCGTCCGCCCTCGTCGGTGGGGGTGTCCAGGCCCTGCGGGAGCTGGGCCAGCCAGTCGCCGTCCGCCACCGCGCGTGCGGCGGCCTCGACCTCGTCGCGGGTGGCGCCCGGCCGTCCGCGGGCGATGTTGTCCGCGACCGTCCCGGAGAAGAGGAACGGGGTCTGCGTCACCACGCCGAGGCAGCGCCGGTACTGCTCGACGTCCAGGGTGCGCACGTCCTGTCCGTCGACCTCGATGCCGCCCTCCTGGAACTCGTAGGCGCGCGTGATCAGCCGGACCAGGCTGGACTTGCCGGCGCCGGTGTGACCGACGAGCGCCACGGTGCGGCCCGCCGGGACGGTCAGGCTCACGCCCTTGAGGACGGGGTGCCGGGGGTCGTAGCCGAAGTGGACGTCGCGCAGCGTGATCTCGCCGCGCAGGCGTGGCACGGGGAGGTGGTCGCGCTGGCGCACCGCGGGTTCGCGGTCGACGAGCGCGAAGACCCTTTCCCCGGCGGCCAGACCCTGCTGGAGCTGGCTCCAGAAGGAGGCGATGCTGGTGAGCGGTGACCAGAACAGGGCCAGCGCCTCCAGGAACAGCACCCACTCACCCGCCGAGACACTGCCGGAGTCCACGCCGTGGCCGCCCACCAGGACCACCGCGACCGTGCCCAGCCCGGTCAGCGAGATCAGCAGCGGGAAGATGCCGCTGAACATGCGGTTCAGCCGCACGCTCGCCCGGAACCAGCGGTGGTTGACCTCGTCGAGTCCGGCTTGCGCGGCCTGCTGGTGGCTGTGGTTGCGCGCCACGCTGATGCCGCGCAGGGTCTCCTGCACATAGCCGTTGACCTCGGCCAGTGCCTCCTGCTGCCGCAGGGAGGCGCTGCGCGCCGCGCGGCGGAAGGCCAGGCTGACGGCGACGACGACCGCGGCGACGAGGGACGTCACCAGGGCCAGCCCCACGTTGATCAGGAAGAGCGAGGTCAGCAGGATGACGATCATCAGTACCTGGCCGAGCAGGCTGAGCACCAGGCTGACCAGCGTCGCGAACGCCTGGGTGTCGTTGGTGACCCGGCTGACCACGACACCGGTGGCGTGGGTGTCGTGGAAGGTCATGTCCTGCCGCATGGCCGCCTCGAACACGCGCCGGCGCAGGCTGAGGACGACGTCGCTGATCAGGGTCCCGGCCATCCGCTCCTGGAGGTAGGTGAACGACCAGGCGACGGTGCCCGCGGCGAGGACGGCCGCCACCAGCCAGGCGACCCGGCCGTCGCCGTCGTCGCCCAGGGCCGAGTCGACGGTCCTGGCCAGCAGCAGGGGCACGGCGCTGCCCGCCGCCGCGGCGACGACCACGGCGACGGCCACGAACGCCACCGTGCCGCCCCTGCCTCGGAAGTACGGGGCGATACGGCGGGCCAGCTCGCGGTCCCGGTAGCGGCGGTCGTAGCCGTCCGCGTCGATGCCCTCCAGCAAGTGCGCCATCAGTGGCTCTCCTCCTCGGCACCCACGGTGCGCGGGTCGGTGGGGGCCGGCTCGTCCAGATAGGGCGCGAAGATCCGGCGGTAGAACGAGCAGTCCCGCAGGAGCTGTTCGTGGCTGCCCTGGCCGACGATCCGGCCGGCGTCCAGGACGAGGATGTGGTCCGCGGCACGGATACGGGACAGCCTGGGTGTGACGAGGAACGTGGTGCGCCCGGCCGAGGCCTGCCGCATGGCGCGTTGGATCTCGTGCTCGGTCGCGGCGTCGACGGCGCTGGTCGCGTCGTCCACGGCGAGGACGCGGGGGTCGGCCACCAGCGCGCGGGCGATGGCCAGGCGCTGGCGCTGTCCGCCGGACAGGGTGACGCCGCGTTCGCCGAGGACGGTGTCGTAGCCGTGCTCGCTCGCCGTGATGAAGTCGTGGGCCTGGGCGGTGCGGGCCGCGGCTTCCAGTCTGGCGCGGTCGTCCGCTCCGCTCTCCGCGCCGAGCGCGAGGTTCTCGGCGATGGTGCGGGAGAACAGCACCACGTCCTGCTCGATGACCGCGATCTGCGAGCGCAGCGACCTGGTGGCCCAGTCCGTGGTGGCGACCCCGTCGATCAGGACGCGCCCCTCGTCGGGGGTGTAGGTGCGGTTCAGCAGGTTCAGCAGCGTGGACTTGCCGCTTCCGGTGGCGCCGACGACGGCCACGGTGGTGCCCGGTGGCACCCGGAACGACACGTCGGACAGCACCGGCTTGCCGGGTTCGAAACCGAAGGTGACGTGCTCCATGGCGACGTCGCCGGTGACGGGCCCGGCGTGCCGGCCGTCCTGCTCGTCCTCGCCGTCCGGGTCGTCGACGACCTCCTTGATGCGCTGGGCTCCGGCCATGCCGAGGTAGATGAGCCCGATGCTGAAGGAGGCGAGCTGGGTGGGGGCCCGCAGGGTGCCCATCAAGCCCAGTACGGCGACGAGTTCCCCGATGCTCAGGGAGCCCCCGCGCAGCAGGACCACGGCGTGCACCAGGGCGCCCGCGGTGGCGAGGGTCAGCAGCAGCGGGGGCAGGGACAGCGCCTGGGTGCGGATCTGGCGCACGGAGGCGTCGCGGTAGGCCGTGGCCAGTTCGGTGAACCGGCGGCGCTCCTGGTCGACGCCGCCGGTCGACTCGACCACCTCGACCCCGGCGATGCTCTCGGTGGCCTGCGCCGTCATGTCGCCGAAGCGCTCGCGGGCCAGGTCGGACACGGGCTCCAGGCGCCGACCGTGCTCGACGAGGGCCACCGCGAACAGCAGGACGAAGGCGACCGGGGACAGCAGCAGCCGCGGATCGACCAGGGCGACGAAGACGATCGGCATCAGCACGTTGAGGGCCAGGTCGACCGCCATGTCGAAGCCGGGCGACACCATCAGGTTCAGCGACTCGGCGTCGCCGGTGGCGCGGGCGGACAGATCACCGACCCGGCGCCGGTTGAAGTAGCCCTGGCTCTTGCGGAGCAGACTGGCGAACACCTGGGCGCGCGCCTCGCGTTCCAGCCCGCTGGCGAAGGACTCCAGGCAGTAGGTGGCCACGATGCCGCCCACCGCCCGGACGACCACGAGCGCCAGCAGGCCGACGACGACGGCGTGGAAGGCACCGAAGTCGGGGGCGGTGCCGCTGTGGTCGAGGATCGCGTCGAAGGCCAGGCCGACGACCAGGGGGATGGCCGCGTTCAGCGACTGCCAGACGAGACTGCCCGTCAGGTGGAGGGCGATGTACGGCCGGAACGGCCGCATCTGCGCCAACAGCCAGCGGGGCACGCTGTCGTGCCCTCCGGTTCCGGACGTGGCGCCGCCCGGGCCCGCCGTGTCGGCCGGATCCTTCCCCTCGAGGACGGTCTCGGCGGTCATCGGCACTCCTTCTCAGGGGTCGGTGGTCGGGTCGCGTCAGGACCGGCACGGTCCGGAAAAAGCGATCGGCTCATGGTTTTCGGCCATGTTTCTCGAATTCCGGGACCCGACGCGCAGGGTTTTCCCGGCTCGGCCCAAAGGTGTCGCCGGGCCGTCGGCGGGGTGTCACGGCAAGCGCTGACCCCCTCCGACGCGTTCCGCGGGCGTGCCGCGTGCGGGAGGCCGAGTAAAGCGCCGGCCACGGACCGAGACCGGTACGTGATCACCCGGCGGGCGGTGAGGAGGCGTGGCCGGGGGCGCGGTGCGCCGCGCCCGACGGGCATCTCCCCTGCTCAGGGGGGCGTATCGGTGACGTCGTGGTGCGGGGTTCAGGTGTACGTCATCGGGATTTTCCGTGGCCGTGCAATGGGTGCGGGCTTGCCGTGGCATGGAAGGTACTTGTTTTCCGAGAAAAACGAAAGTCTGCCTCGGAGGTGTGAAATCA
>NZ_JAGMUE010000289.1:0-89106 GCF_019049165.1 Streptomyces sp. AC627_RSS907 | reverse complement strand
GCGGGGGATTGTGTGTGCGGGGGGCATTGCGGGGGGAGTCCGCTGTTCCGGGGGCGGTCCGGGGAATGGTTGATCCGGAACGATTCGTCTATGTACCGTGAGCACGTTGTTGAACATGAGTCGCTATTGCGTATCCACGGCTGCCCGGTCTGCCCGGCGGCCGACCTCGGGGGACCGTTGTGTTCTCCGTGGCCGGAATATGCCAGAGGCGCATGGCGGCAGTGAGGAGGAGAACGAGTGAGCCAGCAGCTGTGCCACCCCCCCAGACAAGGAGACCAGCTTGTGGTGACCACTCTTGTGCGCAACGGATTCCTGCGGCTCGGCCTGCGAGCCGTGCTGTCGGCGGCTCCTTCGGTGGGTGAGGTCAGGCACTGCGGCGACTGGAACGAGGTGGAGGACACCTTGGGTGCCGGTCGAGTAGACGTCCTGTTCCTGCACGAGGACCACTACGTCCCCGATCGCGGGGTGCTCGCCGACGCCCAGCGCCGACGACCGAAGGTACTGCTGTTACTCAGTGGTACCGACGTACGCGAGGAAATTCTCGCGGGACCCTCGGTTCCCGACGGATTCCTGGTGGAGGACGAGTTGAGCGCCTCCGCGGTCGAGGAAGCGCTCCAGCGGACGGCGGTGGGTGAGGTGCCCATGCCCGCCTCCCTCACCCGGGCGCTGCTGGACCGCGTCCGCGAGCCGGGGCAGCACCGGCAGCGCGCGGTCTCCCTGACCGTCCGCGAGAACGAGGTGCTGCTCCTGCTCGCCGAGGGCATGAGCAACAAGCAGATCGCCCGGCGTCTCGGCATATCCAGCCATGGCGTCAAGCGCATCGTCGCCAGCCTGTTGCTGAAGCTGGGCGCACCCAATCGGACAGCCGCCGTGGTGACGGCCATACAGGAAGGCCTCATCACCTGCTAGCCGGCCTCACCGGCCGGCCGGACCGCGGTATCACGCGCCCGGTCACCGCGCCGCCCGTCTCGCGGCGCCGGTGCCGGGCGCGTGTGGTCTCGTCCGCCGGTCGCCGGTCGCCGGTCGCCGGTCGCCGGTCGCCGGTCGCCGGTCGCCGGTCGCCGGTCGCCGGTCGCCGGTCCGCCGGCCGGGCCCGGGCGACGGCGGCCGGCCCGCCGCCTGTGTGACGCGTCGCGGAAATGTCCATGGGGAGATGTTCGTGGGACGCAGCGACGTGGCGGAAGTCTCAAGCGGGCGCACGACCGGTGTGCCCGAACGGGCAGGCCCCATGGAGCCCCGAACGGGCAGGGCCAAACGTGCCGTTGCCACTCGTGACCGGTCCGTCGCTACGGTGAGCGGGGCTGGAGTGCCCCGGGAGAGGAGCCAGCCGTGGCCGAACTCGTCCGGCACCGGGTCCCGTTCGACGGGCGACGGGCCACCACCGCACCCGCCACCTGCGCCCAGCGGCACATGTGGAACCTGATCGAGCGCCAACTTCCCGACGCGGCCTTCTACAACGTGTGCCACTGGGTCGAGCTGCCCGGCCGCGGCACCCCGCAGGACCTGCTCTCGGTCTTCGCCGAACTGCTCGGCCGCCACGAGTCCCTGCGCACCGGCTTCGACCGCACCCCGGAGGGCGAACTGGTCCAACATGTGGCGCGGGCCGGTGAGTTCGAGGCCGAGGTGTGGACCATCGGGCGCGGGGAGGACGCGGAGAGCGTGCTGCGCGCCTGGCGGGACCGCATGCGGCACACCGCCTTCGAACGGGCCCGGGCCCCGCTGATCCGGTTCATGGCCACCGTCGTCGACGGAGCACCGGCGCTCGCCGCCTTCTGCGTCTCCCACCTGGCGGCCGACCTGATGTCGCTGCGGCTGCTGGCCGACGAGGTGACCCGGCTGCTCGACGCCGCCGCCTCCGGCCGTCCCCTACCGCCCGCCGTCGTGTCCCGGCAGCCCGTCGAACAGGCCCTGCTCGAGCGTTCCCCGCGCGGCCGGGCCCTACTGCGCCGCGCCCACACCTACTGGCGCCGTCAGCTCATGGGCGCGCCCGCCACCCTGTTCCCCCCGCGCGACGGTACGGGAGGGCAGCCCGCCGGCACCGGGGGCGACGGCGCGCACGTCGTGCGGCACAGCGTCGCCCTGGACTCCCGGGCGGTGGCCCTCGCCGTGCCGGTACTGGCACGGCACTGGCGGGTGAGCACCTCCGCGGTGCTGCTGACCGTCGTGGCCCGGCTCCTCGGGCGCCGGGCCGGACTGACCTCCTGCACCCTGCGCCTGCTCACGGCCAACCGGTCGGATCCCGAGCTGCGCGGCACCGTCGCCAACCTGCACGCGGAGGTCGCCGCGACGATCCATCTGGAGGGCGACCGCATCGAGGACACCGCCCGCCGCGCCTTCGCCGCGTGCACCGCCGCCTACGCGAACGGACTCTACGACCCGGACGAGGTGACGGACCTGTTCGGCGAGGTCGCCCGCGAGCGGGGTGCCCCCGTCGACCTGTCGTACTGCTTCAACGACATCCGGGCGGATCACGGGCTGCCCGAAACGGCCGGGGGTCCGGAACACCTCGTGACCGGAGCCGAGTTGCGGACCGCGATGGCGGACACCGTGGTCGCGCCCCACGAGTTCGACGAGGGCGAGACCTTCTTCCTCGTGATCGACGACGAGGAACCGGGCTGGATACGGCTGGTGCTCAACGCCGACGGCCGGGCGCTCACGCCGTCCGAGGTGCGCGGCTTCCTGTACGACGTCGAGCGAGTGCTCGTCGAGCACGCCGAACACGCGGTGGCTGACGGGGCCGCGCAGGTCTCGTCCCAGGGCGTGTCCGGCCCGCGCTGAGGGGGGCGGGGCGGAGCGGGGTCCGGCGGGGCACGGCCCGTCGCCGGTGCCCCGCCGCGCCTCGCGACGCCCGCCGAGCTCCAGGCACAGACCTGGATCTGGGCCGGTTCGATTACCGTCGCGACCACTACCGACGCTCTCGACAAGGGAGAGATCACTGGATGGGTCGGCGATCTGTTGGGGACTCAGGCACTGGACGATGGAGTCTGGTCGGCTACGGGGGTCAAGGACGCCACGACGACGAGCGAGCGCGTATTGAGTCGTGATCAATCTACGGGTTTCGCCCTCGTGGCGGGGGCGGATCCGGTAGTCCGGAGCGCATGACGCGCAGACAGCTGACGGATGAGGAGTGGGAGTACGTCGAGCCGTACATGCCGATCGGCGAGTACGGTCCGTATCCCACCCGGCTGCGAGAGCAGTTCGAGGGCGTGATCTGGCGGTTTCGCACGGGAGCACAGTGGCGGGAGATGCCGACTGAGTTCGGCGCCTGGCCCACCGTGCACAACCGCTTCCGGCAGTGGCGGGACGCTGGGGTCTTCGAGGCCTTGCTGGAGGGCCTGATCGTCGAGGCGGCGAGGGACCGGGTGGATCTGTCGCTGGTCAGCGTGGACTCCACCACGGTGAGGGCCCACCATGACGCGGCCGGAATGCACCTCGATCCGGAGGTGCTCGGCGCCCTGGAGACGGCCGCCGAGGAGGAGAAGAACCACTCAAAGGGGGCACCGAAGAGGAACAAGCCGGGCAAGACGCCGACGGATGGCCGGGCGGGCCGAACGCAGACGTATCCGGCGACGCCGCAAGCTCCGCCTGAAGGCTGCCCTGCTCGGACGCTCACGGGGTGGCCAGACCAGCAAGATCCACGCCGCGGCCGACCGCAAGTGCCGGCCACTCGTACTCACGCTCACCGCCGGACAGGCCGCCGACAGCCCCCAGTTCATTCCCGTGCTCGACAAGGTGCGGGTCCGTATCCCGGTCGGCCGCCCCCGCACCCGGCCGGACGCGGTCGCTGCGGACAAGGCGTACTCCTCCCGCGGCAACCGCGATCACCTGCGCAAACGACACATCAAGGCAGTCATCCCGGAGAAGAAGGGCCAGGCAGCCAACCCGAAGAAGAAGGGCCGCCGGGGCGGTCGGCCCGTCATGCACGACGCCGAGCTGTACAAGGAGCGCAACACTGTCGAGCGCCTGATCAACAAACTGAAGGCATGGCGCGGCAACGCCACCCGCTACGACAAGACCCCCGAGAGCTACCTCGCCGGACTTCACCTCCGCGCAGCGACCATCTGGATCGGCAGCCTCCTACCACCCCGTTGATCACCACAGGCCCTGGCCGCAGAATGGATAGCCATGACCGACGCCTCACCCTCACGTTTCCTGCGCATCGTCCTGCGTGCCGACTCCTTCACCACGTCCTCGGCCGGGACGATCACACTGATCACGGCCCTGCTCGCGCTCGTCTTCACCGACACCGTCGCGGGCGTCGTCGCCGCGACCGTCCTCTTCGCCGCCTGGGTCGCCGTCGGCTGGACCGGCCGCAGGCATCAGCAGCTCGACGGGAGGAACCGGACCGCTGAAGACTGATGATGCCCACGATCTGTCACCTCGTTGATCGCGACTGAAGACAGGCCCTAGGTGTTCTGTCCCGGGAGGTTGTGGACGGGTGAGCCAGGTCTCGGTTGAGGGATCTTGAACAGGTGAGGGCCTTCCGGTTCGGTGTGGATTGCGACGTCTACACCAACAGAAAGGCCCTCGTGCCCCACCGTAATGCACCCCTGACCGAGACCGGACGGCTGCGCCTGGCTCGCTGCGTGGTCGAGGACGGCTGGCCCCTGCGCCGGGCCGCCGAGCGCTTCCAGGTCTCGCCGACCACCGCCCAGCGCTGGGCCGACCGCTACCGGCAGTTCGGCGAGGCGGGCATGCGCGACCGCTCCTCCCGCGTACCCAGGCGGTGGCGGCCCCGCGGGCTGCCGCCGGGCGCGCGGACCCGCGGTGGGGCTGGGGTCCCGGAGAACCCACGCCGCCGCGGAAGACCACCGAAGCAGAACGCAGGTGCGGAAGACCCGCGAGGCCGACGCGTTCGTGACCGGTCCCGGGAGAACGCCTTCGTGACAGGCCGCCGGGTACACCCCCCGTGGAAGACCCGCGGGGGTGACACCTCCCCGGAAGGTCACGGGAGAGCGCCCGGCAGGCCGCCGGAAACACCCCCGTGGCAGGCCACCGAAGTGACGTCGCCGTGGAACGCCACGGGACAACGCCTCCGTGGGACACCCTGTGGGACACCTCCGGGCAGGCGCATCCGCAGGACGCCGCAGTGACTGCCTCCGGAGGAGACGGGAGACGACATGCACGGGGCCTTCTCGCGGGATCCCGTGCGCCGGCGGAAGATCCGGTCCTCCCATCGTCCCCGCACGTCACCACCCCCGCCAGGCGCGTCCGGCCGGGCATTCGGTGTAGCCGGATGACCATAGCCCAAAGTGGGGGTGGCACGACCACCGGGCCCCGGCAAGACTGTTCTCCGGGCCGCCCCCACAACACGGCAGGCCAGGCAGTAACGCGGCGGTCCGGCACCGGACGCCGGGCAGTGCCCCTCGGGGCCGCCGTCCCGGCAGCCACCCCGCGCACGCCTGGTGCAGAGGCCCGCTGCCGACCGTCCACCGCCGACTGCCGGGCCTCGGTGCGCCCGGACCCCCGTCCACGGCGCCGTGCCCAGGCCCGCGCCGCCGACGGGCGCCGGCACGCGGGATGCCGCCGGTACCCCGTACCCGATCGCCGCCCTCAGTCCGCCACCGTTTCGACGCGACCACTTCCTGGCGGGAGCATATGCCCGTAACCGTAGTCCGATTCGTCAGCCGACCGGCCGAGACCGGCCCCGACCGGGTGCCACCGCGGACGGGGCGCGGCCGGTGACCGCCCCTGCCACCGGGCCGGTCGCCCACGTGCCGCCGGCCGAACCCGCCGGAGCCACGCGGTACGGACCGGCACCGGTCGAGAACCCCGCCCTCGGCGAGGTGTTCGCCCACGCCCCGGGGTGCACGCCCGAGCAACTCGACGCGGTGCTGGACGACGCGACCCGCGCCTTCCCTGGCTGGGCGGCGACGCCGCTCGACGTGCGCCGCGAGCACCTTCTCGCCTGCCATCGCGCCCTGCTGGCCGCCGTGGACCCGATGGCGGCCCTCCTCACCCGGGAGCAGGGCAAGCCCCTGCGACACGCACGGGCCGAAGTCCGGCTGGCGGCCGACTGGTTCGCCCACACCGCCCACCTGGACCTGAGCCCGCGACCGCTGGTCGACGAGCCCGCGGCCCACGTCACCCTGGAGCGCGTCCCGCACGGCGTCGTCGCCGCGATCGCGCCCTCCAACTACCCGGTCCTGCTGGCCGTCTGCAAGATCGCGCCCGCGCTGTTGGCCGGCAACACCGTGGTCCTCAAGCCCTCCCCGGACACGCCGCTGTCCAGCCTGATGATGGGCGACACCCTCCGGGAGGTCCTGCCCCCCGGAACCTTCGCGGTCGTCGGCGGCGGCACCGAGCTGGGCGCCCGGCTCACCGTCCACCCCGCGGTCCGGCTGGTGTCCTTCACCGGCTCGGTCGGCACCGGACGCGCCATCGCCCGGCAGGCGGCGGCCGACCTCAAGCGGATCGTGCTCGAACTCGGCGGCAACGACCCCGCCGTCGTGCTGCCCGGCGCCGACGTCGACGCCGTCGCGCGGGACCTGTTCGCCCGGTCCATGACGAACAGCGGGCAGTTCTGTGCCGCCGTCAAACGCGTCTACGCGCACCGCACCCAGTGCGACCGCCTCGCCGGGGCCATGGCCGAGCTGGCGAGCGCCGCCGTCGTGGGCGACGGCCTCGACCCGGCCACCGAGTACGGCCCGCTCGTCAGCCGCGCCCAGCGGGACCGGGTCGCGGGCATGGTGGACGAGGCCGTGCGCTCCGGGGCCCGCGTCCTGGCCGGCGGCCGTGTCCCCGACCGGCCCGGCCACTTCTACCCCCCCACCGTCGTCACCGGCCTCCCGGCGGGCAGCCGCCTCGAGGAGGAGGAGCAGTTCGGCCCGGTCGTCCCGGTCGTCCCCTACGACGACCCGGAGGAGGCGATCGACCGTGCCGACGCCTCGCCGTACGGGCTGGGGTGCTCCCTGTGGGGCGACGAGGAGCGGGCACGCGCCCTGGCGGACCGGCCGCGGTGCGGGACCGTGTGGGTCAACACCCACGGCGACCTGCGACACGACGTGCCGTTCGGCGGCCATCGGCACTCGGGGATCGGCGTCGAGTACGGCCCCTGGGGCCTTCACGAGTACACGCAGCTCAAGGTGCACCACATCGCGCTTCGCCAAGCAGATCGGGAGATGTCATGAGGGACACCACGGTGATCGGCATCGACGGGACGGAGGGCCTCGATCTGACCGGAGTCAGCGTCTTCGTCGGCGGGCCCATCCAGCACGCCATCCAGGACGACGGCTTTCACCAGCCGTTGCGGCACGCGATCCGGGACATCATCGACGCCGTCGCGGCCGTCAACGGCACGGTCTTCTCCGCCCACGTCGCCGAGAAGTTCGGCGTGGACACCGCCCTGTTCTCCCCGGACCAGGTCAGCGTCCGGGACTTCGACTGGATGCGCCGCTGCGACGTGTTCGTGCCGGTGCTGCCGGTGGACGCCGCGGGCGAGCTGATGCGCACCGACGGCACCCACGTCGAACTCGGCTGGGCCTCCGCGCTCGGCAAACCCATCGTCGTCGTCACGCCGACGCCCATGGCGCCCAACGCCAGCCACCTGCTGCGCGGGCTGCCCTCCGTCGGCGACGTGACGGTGTTCGACCTGGCCGAAGCCCGCGCCCACCCCGCCGAACTGCTCCGGCTCCTCGACAAGCTGGGCCGGGAGGCCGTGATGTCGGAGTGAACGGCAGCACGCGGATCCTGGGGCTGCGGCTGTCGTCCCCCCTCGTGGTGGGCTCCGGCCTGCTCACCGACCAGGAGCGCAACATCCGCCGGCTCCTCGACGACGGGGCCTCGGCCGTCGTCACCAAGACCATCCACCCCGACCCCGGCCCCGCGGGCGACGAACGCCTGCTGCGCCTGCCCACCGGCATGCTCAACAGCACCACGTACTCCCGTCGCCCGGTCGGTGACTGGTGCGCGATGCTCCGCCGGTTCGCCGACGACGGTCTGCCGGTGATCGCCTCCGTGCACGCGGGCTCCCCGGCCGAACTCGCCGAGCTGGCCGACCGGGTGACGCGGGCGGGCAGCCCCGCCCTGGAACTCGGCATCTCCTGCCTGAACGAGGAGGACGGGCTGGAGGACACCCCGGAGCGCGTCGCCGCCTACACCGACGCGGTGCGCCGCCGAACGCCGGTGCCGTTCAGCGTCAAGCTGGCGGCCGGGGAGCGGTTGCGGGAGCGTGTCGAGGCGGCCCTGGCCTCCGGCGCGGACGCCATCACCCTGAGCGACACCGTCGCGGGCCTGGCCGTCGACGCCGACACGGGCGAGGTGCGCCTCGGAGGGGCGTTCGGCTACTCGGGGCCCGGCATCAAACCGCTCGTGCTCGCCGAGCTCTTCGGCCTGCGCCGCGCCGGACTGACGGTCCCGCTGATGGCCAGCGGCGGAGTCGCGCACGCCGAGGACGTGGCGGAGTACCTGAGCGTGGGGGCCCACGCCGTCCAGGTGTACACCGCGCTGCACCGGAACATGCACGCCACCCTCCGCGGCATCCGCCAGGGCTTCGACGACTGGCTGGGCGCCCACGGCGGCACGGTGGCGGACCTGATCGGCCGCAGTGTCAAGAGGTGATGAGTCGCAGTGTCGAAAGGTGATGAGGTGAGGGCGATGCGGCAACGCACCACGAACGTACCCCGGTACGGGGACCTGACCAGTCCCCAGGTGCCCGGGACCATGGCCGGCGCCACCCTGGTGTGGCCGGTGGGAGGGCTGGAGCAGCATGGCCCCCACCTCCCGCTCTCGGTCGACATGGACATCCCCGACGCGCTGGCCCGGCAGGTGGCCGCGGAGGTCGGCGGGCTGCTGCTGCCCGGCCAGCCGGTCTCGGCCAGGTCCCTGCCGCAGAGCGGCGGCGGGCTCCACTTCCCGGGCACCGTGCACCTCGGCGGCGCCACGTTCATCGCGTACCTCACCGACTGCCTCACGGCCCTCTCCCGTCTCGGCCTCGGCCGGCTCGTCGTGATCAACGGGCACTACGAGAACGAGGGTCTGCTCTTCGAGGCGATCGACGGGTGCGCGCCGGACACCGTGTTCCCGGACACCGAGGTGGTCGCGTTCAGCTGGTGGAGCCTGGTCACCGAGGAGTGGCTCGGCGAGCACATCCCGCGCTTCCCCGGCTGGCACGCGGAACACGCGGGCCTCACCGAGACGAGCCTGATGATGTACCTGCGCCCCGACGCCGTCCGCGCGGAGCGCCCCAGCCACACCTCGCCGCCGCCCGCGGGCGTCTACCGGCACCCCGTCGACGTCGACGAGATCTCCAACCAGGGCGTGCTGTCCTCCGCCACCGGCGCCTCGGCCGAACTGGGGGAGCGCCTGTTCTGGCACCTGGTCGACGGCATCGTCGAACTGCTCGGCAAACCCGCCCGGGACACCGCCGGGCCGTCCTCCGCGCCCACCGGCTCCGGACGCGTCGCACCGTCCCCGTGAGCAGGACCGCACCCGTGCACCGTGCGCCTTCGACCCGAGGAGAACCCATGCGCCTGCCTCCCCATGAACGCGACGAGTTCGAAGCCCGCCTGGAGAGCCTGTTCGGGGACAAGCTGCGCCCCGTGGAGGAGTCCTTCGACGCCATCCAGCGGTTCAAGGACGGGTCGTTCGCGATGGGGCACCTGGGCCTGATGCTGTACACCAACGGCTACAACCTGCGAGGCACCAGCACCCGCCACCCCAACGGACTGGTCTACCACGACGGCGAGAACCTCTTCGGCGTCGGCTACTTCAGCAAGGAGGACGGCCCGGCGAAGCACCTGCACATCGTCGCGCCGAAGGGCCCGGGGAAGGTCGCGGCCGTCACGTCCTTCATCGCCGCCGTCCGGGAAGCCGGTCTCGCCCGGACCTCGGTGTACGTACGCCACCTGCCGCCGCAGGACCACGCCGCCTTCCTGGACGCCGGCTTCGCGCCCGTGGACAAGGACCCCTGGCACCCGGTCGCGCCCGAGGAGGACGAGACCCACCCCAACCGGGTCTACTACCTGGAGACCCTCCTCGAGGAGCAGGCGGACGGCGGCTTCCGCGTCCGCAACCTCCCGGGCGAGGAGAACCGCCGGTACAAGACCAAGAACCGCCTCGCCCACCGCCGGTTCGAGAACTTCCTCCAGCGCAACGACCACCTCGAGTTCCGCATCCGCCCCTACGGCTACACCGAGCCGGAGATACGCAAGGCCCGCGCCGTCGTCGAGGGCTACTTCGACGCCCGCAGCGAGCAGGACACCCTGGTCGGCTCCACCCCCGAGGACTACCGCGCGCTGATCACCCAGCGCCCCGGCGGGCAGAACGAGCGGGACTACTTCGCCTACCTCGGCGGTCTCTTCCTGCCGGACGGCGAGGAGGTCCCCGTCCTGTACTTCGCGGGCGAACGCACCGCCCCGCGCAGGGCCTCGCTCTACTGCACGATGACCATGCGCTTTCCCGGGAAGCTCAACGACGTCCTGAAGGACTCCACCGGCTTCACCGCGATCCCCCAGTACGTCTGGCTGACCGTGTTCCAGAAGATGTGGCAGCACGGCATCCGCGAGGTGGACGCGGGCGGCTCCGAGGTGAAGGGCCTCGACGACCAGAAACGGCAGCTCGGCGGCCGAGCCGAGAAGACCCACTGGGTCGTCGGCTGACCCGCCGCCGGCCCACCTTCCCCCACGCCGCATCCAGGGAGTGATGTCAATGCCATCGAGCAGGCCGTACGAGGACTACGACGTGTGCGTCGTCGGGCTGGGCTACGTCGGCGTCACACTCGCCGCCGCGCTGCTCACCACCGGCAGAAGCGTGCTCGGCTACGAGACCAATCCGGCCGTGGCGCGGGAACTCGCCCGGGGCCGGCTCCAGGTGGCCGAGCCGGGCGTCGAGGAGGCGGTCCAAGGCGGCGTCGCCACCGGTGCCTTCGCCGTCACCGGCGACCTCGGCGAGCGGCCACTGCCGCCCGTCGTGATCATCTGCGTCGGCACGCCCATCCGGGCCGGCGGCACCACCCCCGATCTCAGCCACCTGCGGGCCGCCACCGAGGCGATCGCCGCGGGCACCGGCGACGACACCCTGGTCATCGTGCGCAGCACCGTCCCGGTGGGCACCTCGCGCGACCTGGTCCTGCCGATCCTGCGCCGCACGATCCCCGAACCGCTGATCGCCTTCTGCCCGGAGCGCACCATCCAGGGGCAGGCACTGGCCGAACTGCTGTCCCTGCCGCAGATCGTCGGCGGACTGACCGACGAGGCCGGCAAGCGGGCGGCGGAGTTCTTCGCCACCCTCACCGACCAGGTGGTGCCCGTCTCCTCGCCGGAGGCCGCCGAACTGGTCAAGCTGGTCTGCAACTGCCACACCGACCTCATCTACGGCTTCGGCAACGAGGTCGCGCTGCTCACCGAGAAACTCGGGCTGGACGCGAGGGAGGTCATCGACTCCGCCAACCTCGGCTACCCGAGGCCCACCCTGCACAAGCCGGGCTTCGTCGGCGGCAGTTGCCTGACCAAGGACCCGTACCTCCTCGCCCACTCGGTCGCCGCCCACGACCACACGCCGCGGATGCTCCTCGCGGCCCGCGCCCTCAACGAGTCCATGCCGGTGCGGGTCGGCGAACGCGTCCTGGCCGCGCTGCGGGAGCAGGGGCAGGACCCCGCCGACGCCAGGATCCTGCTCTCCGGCTTCGCCTACAAGGGCCGCCCGGAGACCGACGACCTGCGCGGCGCCCCCTACGAGAGCCTGCTGCCGTACCTCAGGGAACGCGTCGGGGAGGTCGTCGGCCACGACTTCGTGGTGCCCCCGGACCGCATCGAGGCCCTGGGGGTGCGGGCGGTCGACCTGACGGAGGGATTCACCGGCGCCCACGCGGCCGTCCTCCTCAACGACCACCCCCGCTACGGCGACATCGACATCGCGGGCCTGGTGGCGCGGATGGCGGAACCGGCCGTGGTCTACGACACCTGGCGGGTCCTCCCGCCCTCGACGAAGGCGATGAGGCTCGGCCGTGCGTAAGAAGATCCTGATCACCGGAGGGGCCGGGTTCATCGGCCTGCACCTGGCCCGCCGACTGGCCGCCACCTGCGACGTCACCCTGCTCGACGACTTCAGCAGGGGCCGGTCCGACACCGAACTGTCCGATCTGCTCGGCCGCGTCGAGCTCGTCGAGCACGACCTGACCACCCCGGTGCCCGACGGACTGCTCGCCGACGACTTCTCGGAGGTCTACCACCTGGCCGCCGTGGTGGGGGTCGCCGAGTCCAACGACAACCCCAAGCGGGTGCTGCGCACCAACCTGCTGACCACCACCCACCTCCTCGACTGGCTCTCGGGCCTGACCGGCGCCACCCTCTGCTTCGCCTCGTCCAGCGAGGCGTACGCGGGCAGTGTGGAGGCCGGCGCCGCCGCCGTACCCACCGCCGAGGACGTGCCGCTGGTGCTGCCGGACCCCACGGTGGCCCGCTCCTCCTACGGCTTCAGCAAGATCGCGGGGGAGGTGCTGTGCCGCACCTACGCGCGCGCCCACGGCTTCCCCCTGCGCATGGTGCGCTTCCACAACGTCTACGGCCCCCGCATGGGCTACGACCACGTGATCCCGCAGTTCGTCGAGCGACTGCTCAGCGGCGCGGACCCCTTCGAGATCCACGGCGCCGACCAGACCCGCGCCTTCTGCCACGTCGACGACGCCGTCGACGCGATCATCGCGCTGACCGCCCTGCCGTCCAAGGAACCACTGCTCGTCAACGTCGGCAACGACGAGGAGGAGATCCTCATCAGGGACCTGGCCCGCAAGGTCTTCGACACCCTGGACCGCCACCCGGCCCTCGACGTCCACCCCGCGCCCCCGCTGTCCCCGGCCCGGCGCCTGCCCGACGTCTCCCGGCTGCGCGAACTGACCGGCTACCGTCCCAAGGTCGGCCTGGACGAGGGGCTGCGCCGCACCTGCGCCTGGTACGCGCGGGACATCGCGGCCCGCGGAACCGGGGCGTGAGCGGCGTGCGCGTACGGTACGTGCACCGCGGCTACTTCCCGGCGCGGGCCGGCGCCGAGCTGATGACGCAGTACCTCGCCGCGTCGATGAGCCGGCTCGGCTGGGACGCCGGGGTGTACGCGGGCCCGGTCGACCGCGACACCGCGCGGTTCATGCGGGAGACGGGGGTGAAGGTCCAGCCGTTCCCGGGCACCCCCGACGACACCGAACCGGCGGACCTGGTGCACGCCGTCGACGCCTACCACCCGCAGGACATCGCCTCCGGTCTGCGCCTCGCGCGGACCTGGGGGGTGCCGTTCGCCGTCACCCCCGCGTCCGCGCCCGAGGTCTGGCCGGACCGGGCGACCGTACTCGACGGGTGCCGGCGCGCCGACGCCGTCTTCGCGCTCTCCACCGCGGAGCGCGACATGCTGCGGGACGCCGGCGTCCGCGAGTCGGCCCTGCACGTCATCGGCCAGGGACCGCACCTGCCCGGCACCCCCGACCCCGACCGCTTCCGACGCGAGCACGGCATCAAGGGACCCATGGTGCTCTTCCTCGGCCGCAAGATGCGCTCCAAGGGCTACGTCACGCTCCTGGAGGCGACCCGGTACGTCTGGGAGGACCACCCGGACACCTCCTTCGTGTTCATGGGACCCCGCTGGGACGACGACTGCGCGCAGCTGTTCGCGCAGTACACCGACCCCCGCATCGTCGAGATCGGCCTGGCCGACGAGGACGCCAAGCACAGCGCGCTCGCCGCCTGCGAGCTGGTGTGCGTGCCCTCCACCGTCGACCTCTTCCCGCTCGTCTACGTGGAGGCGTGGGCCTGTCGCAAACCCGTCGTCGCCTCCACCTTCCTCGGCAGCGCGGAGGTCGTCGCCCACGGACGGGACGGCCTGCTCGCCCGGCCCGAGCCCGGGCCCGTCGCCGAGGCGGTCGGCCGGCTCCTCGCGCGGCCCGCGGAACGCCGCGCCATGGGGCGCCACGGCCACGACAGAGTGCGCCGTGAACTCAGCTGGGACGCGGTCGCCGACCGGGTCCACACCGTCTACCGCACGCTGATCGCCGCCCGGAAGCAAACGGAGAAGGCCCGATGAGAGCAGTGATACTGGCCGGAGGCGAGGGCCGCCGGCTGCGACCCGCCACCCTGACCGTGCCCAAACCCCTCATGCCGCTCGACGGCATACCGATCCTGCACATCATCCTCACGCAGCTGAAGAGCGCGGGCTTCACCCACGTGACGCTCTCCCTCGGCTACCGGGCCCACATGATCCGGGCCAGTTTCGGCGGGAACGAATGGTCCGGCATGAAGCTGGACTTCTCGCTGGAGGAGGAGCCGCTGGGCACCGCCGGCCCGCTCGCACTGCTCCCGCCCTTCGAGGACTCCACCCTCGTGATGAACGCGGACCTGCTCACCGACGTCGACTTCGCCGACCTGTGGGCCCGCCACAAGAAGTCGCAGGCCGCCGCCACGATCGCGCTCAGCAGCCAGGACATCGACATCGCGCACGGCGTGGTGGAACTCGACGACGAACGACGCGTGACCGACTTCCGCGAGAAGCCGCGGCTCAGCTTCCTGGTCAGTGGCGGCATCTACGTCCTCGAACCCTCCCTGCTGCGCTTCCTGCCGCCTCGGGGACGGCACGACATGCCCGCCCTCCTCGACCGCGCCCGCGCCCACGGCGAACGCGTCGAGGGCTACGTCATCGAGGGCGACTGGCGCGACATCGGCACGCCGGAGCAACTCGACCTCGCCACCGAGGCGTTCCGCGCCGACCGGGCCCGCTACCTGGGCCGGCGTGCCGCGGCCGAACTGTGCGCGGGCACCGGCGCGTCCCCGGGGGCGGTGGGAGGATGACGGCCTTCGACATCCCGCTCTACCGCCCGGCGTTCGGACCGGCCGAGATCGAGGCGGTCACCGAGGTCCTGCGTTCCGGATGGCTGTCCACCGGCCCCGTCACCGAGGACTTCGAGGGCAAGTACGCCGCCGCGCTCGGCGCCGAGTCCGCCGTCGCCGTCAGCAGCGGCACCGCCGCCCTGCACCTGGCGGTGCTGGCCCTGGACCTCGGCCCGGGCGACGAGGTCGTGCTGCCCTCCCTGAACTTCGTGTCGGCCGCCGCGACCGTCGCCCTGTCCGGCGCGACCCCCGTGTTCGCCGACATCAAGGGCCCCGACGACCTGTGCCTCGACCCCGAGGACGCCGCCCGGCGCATCACCCCGCGCACCCGGGCGATCGTCGCCATGCACTACGGCGGCCACGCCGCCGACCTCACGGCCCTCTCCCGGCTGGCCCGCGCCCACGGGCTGGCCCTGATCGAGGACTGCGCCCACGCCCCCGTCACCGACTCGGTCCACGGAATGCTCGGCACGGTCGGCGACATCGGCTGCTACAGCTTCTTCGCCACCAAGAACCTGGCCATGGGCGAGGGCGGCATGGTGGTCGCCCGCGATCCCGCCCTGCGCGAGAGAATCCGGCGGCTGCGCTCGCACGCCCTCACCGTCAGCGCCGCTCAGCGCCACCGCGGCGGCCCCTCCGGCTACGACGTCGACGCCCTCGGCCTCAACTACCGGCCCACGGAGCTCACCTGCGCCGTCGGACGCGTCCAGCTGGACGCCCTGCCCGCCGCGCAGGCCCGCCGCCGGGAGGCGGTCCGCGCGTACCGGGAGCAGCTGGCCGGCCTGCCCGGGCTCACCGTGCCGTTCGCCGGCCGGCCCGTGGAGGAGGGCGCCCACCACCTCTTCGCGGTGACGCTGCCTCCGGGGACCGACCGCGAGGCGTTCCAGGACCGGCTGCGCGCGGCCCGGGTGCAGAGCGGCGTGCACTATCCGCCCACCCACCTGTTCACCGCCTACCGGGAACGCTACGGCCTCGGGCCGGGCCTGCTGCCCGTGACCGAGGACGTGATGGCCCGCCAGCTGTCCCTGCCCCTCTACCCGGGCCTGGGCCGGGCCGAGGTCGGACGGGTCGTGGAGGCGGTGAGCTCCGCATGGCACCCGGCACCGTGAACGGCGGCCGTGTCACGCTCGTCGACGGTGTGCCGCACCGCGACGGACGGCCCCTCTTCAGCGTCGGCGTCAACTACCACCCCTCACCCACCGGGTGCGACTACTGGCGGGAGTGGGACGGCGCCCGCATCGACGACGACTTCCGCCGCATGGCCGAGGCCGGCGTCGACACCGTGCGGTTCTTCGTCTTCTGGGCCGACTTCGAGCCAGAGGAGGGCGTCCACGACCCGGTGATGACGGACCGGCTGCGGGAACTGGTCCGGACCGCCGACCGGCACGGCCTGTCGTGCCTCCCCTCCCTGCTCACCATCTGGATGAACGGCCAGCGCTTCGACCCGACGTGGCGGGGAGGCCGGGACCTGTGGCGCGACGCGGACCTGGTCGAACGCCAGCGGGCCTTCGTCCAGCACATCGCCACCGCACTGCGTCACGCGCCGAACATCCTGGCGTACGACCTCGGGGACGAGGTCATCCACGTCGACTCCGCGTCGTCCGCGCGGCTCGGCGCCGACGAGGTCCGCGCGTGGTGGGCGACGCTCGCGGACGCCGTCCGCGCCGCCGACCCGGACGCCCTGGTCCTCCAGGCCAACGAGGCGTCCGCGGTCCTCGGCGGCCACGCCTTCCGGCCGGAACACGCCCGGCCGCTGGACCTGGTGGGACTGCACGGCTTCCCGGTGTGGACGCCGTTCCACATCGAGTCCGCCGCCGCCCGCAAGGCCACCGCCTTCGTGCCCTACCTGGTGCGGCGCGGCAGCGTCCACCGGCCCGTGTACGTCGACGAGCTGGGCAGCTACGGCTGCGACGAGGCCACGGCCGCGGACTACCTGCGGGCCGCGGCCCACTCCGCGTTCGCGGCCGGGGCGGTCGGCACGGCCGTCTGGTGCTGGCAGGACTTCACCACCGACCGCAAGCCGTACGCCCTGCGGCCCAACGAGCGGCGCGTCGGACTGCTGACCGAGGACGGCCGGGAGAAGCCCGCACTGACCGAGTACCGGGCGTTCGCGCGGCGGGTCACCGGCGAGCTGGCCGGATTCCGGCCCCTGCCCGCGCCGGTGGGCGTGCTCGTCCCCGGGTACGACCCCGAGGACGGCGCCGGCTACCTGACACCGCCGGGCAGCGACGCGCCCGCCGCCTTCTACGCCCACCTGCTCCTCCAGCAGGCCCACCTGCCCTACGCGTTCACCCACCGCGACGCGGAGCTGGAGCGCCACGCGCTGGTGATCTGCCCGTCGGTGCGACAGCTCCCGCTGCCCGACCGCCGCCGCCTGGCGCGGTACGTGGCCGCCGGCGGCGTACTGCTCCACTCCACCGGCAGCCTGCTGGACGCCGCCGGTGACGAGGAGCTGTTCGGCATCCGGGTCCGCGACTTCACCCTGGCCGCCGACAGCCACGCCGGCTTCACCTGGGCGGGGGAGCACTATCCGCTGCGCTGGGAGCCCGGACCGGTCCCGGTGATCGACGCGGTGGGCGCCGAGGTGCTGGCCGCGTTCGCCGACGGCTCGCCCGCGCTGACCCGCCACCGCCTCGGCGACGGCGTCGTCCACTACCTCAACGCCCCGCTGGAGGCCCAGCTCAACGCCCCCTACCGCCTTCAGGAGGCGGCCTGGCACCGGCTGTACGCGGCGGTCGCCGAGGCGGCGGGCGTGCGCGCGCCGCTGACCGCCGACGACCCGGCCGTGGAGACGACCGTGCTCGGCCGCGGTGCCGAGCGCTGCGGTGTGGTGATCAACCACGCGCCCGAGCCGGTGCGGACGACGGTGCGCCGGACCGGTGACGGTACCCCGCAGGTCACCGAGGACCTGCTGCTGGAGCCCAAGGGAGTCCGCCTGCTGTTCTGGCGGGACGGAGCCGCCGAGCACGGTCCGGGCCTCCGGGAACGGACCGGGGAGCGACTCACATGATCATCGACGCGCATGTGCACGCGGGGGAGTACTACCGCCACTACTCGGCCCGGTTCGCCGCGCAGATGACCGCCACCACCGACATACCGCCCGAGGAGTTGTCCGCGCCGGAGGACAGGCTGCTCGCCGAGATGGACGCCGCGGGCGTCGACCGGGTCGTCCTGCTCGCCTTCGACGTGCGGCGCGTCGAGGGGTTCTCGGTACCGAACGAGTTCGTCGCCGAGCTGTGCGACCGCCACCCCGACCGCTTCACCGGCTTCGCCTCCGTCGACGCGGGCACCCCGGGCGCCGCCGCGGGCCTGCGCCGCGCCGTGACCGGACTGGGACTGCGCGGGCTGAAGACCGCCCCCTGCTACCTGCGCATGTCCCCGGCGGACCGCCGGTGGTACGACGTGTACGAGACCGCCCAGGACCTCGGCATCCCGGTGCTGATGCACACCGGGTACACGCCCTCCCGGCAGGCCGACCCCCGCTACTTCTCCCCCCTGCTGGTGGAGCAGGTGGCCAAGGACTTCCCCGGTCTGACGGTGGTCCTCGCCCACCTCGGCACCCCCTGGACCCGGGCCTGCGTCGACCTGCTCGCCCGGCACCCCCGCCTCTACGCGGACCTGTCCATCTTCGCCTCGTACCAGCCGCCCGCGACCGTGGCCTCGGCACTGGCGCACGCCCGCGACAGCGGCGTCCTGGACCGCCTGCTGTGGGGGACCGACTTCCCCTTCGCCTCCATGACCGGATCCGTGGCCCGGATGGCGCGGCTCGCCCAGGACCCCGAGCTGTGGCCACCGGGCAGTTCCCCGCTCTCCCCGCGGGAGTACCGGGACCTCATGGGCGGCACGGCCGAGCGGCTGCTCGCCCGCACCGCCCTCCCGGGCCGCTCCGGCCCCCCGTCCGTCCCGGCTCCCCGCACGACCGGCTCCCCGCACGACCGACTCCCGCACCAACCGACTCCCGCACCAACCGACTCCCCGCACGAACCGATGACTTGAGGTGCGATGACCTTCATCAGCGGATACGAGTTCGACGCCATGTCGCGTCGCCCCCTGTACGGCGACGTGACCCAGCGTCTCGTCGACATCTGTGAGGCACCCGCCGGCGGCGTCGTCGCCGACGTCGGCTGCGGCTCCGGCCTCGCCACCGAACTGCTCCTCGCCCGCGCCGCGCACGTCGGCACCGTCATCGGCATCGACCCCTCGGAGCACGAACTCGCCATCGCCCGCACCCGGCTGCGCGACCCCAAGGTGCGCTTCGTACGAGGACGCGCCCAGGACGTCGAGTCCCTGACCGGTCCCGTGGACGTCGCCGTCCTCAGCAACGTGATGCACCAGATACCGGCGGCGGAACGCGGCGCCGTGGTCGAGGGCTGCCACCGGCTGCTCGTCCCGGGCGGACGCTGCGCCCTGAACACCCTGTTCTACGAGGGGGCCGTGCTCCCCGGGACCCGGCCCTTCTACGCCCACTGGCTGCGCGCCGCACGGGAGGTCCTGCGCGAGGCGGGCAGCGACCTCGTGGTCGCCCGTACCAGGCCCGTGGCGATGCAGACGCTCACCCCGCAGCAGCACGAGGAGCTCTTCACCGCGGCGGGTTTCTCCCGGGTCAAGTGCGAGGAGGCCGTGTACGCGTGGACGCTCCGGGACTGGGAGGCCCTGTGCCGGTACTCGGTGTTCATCGAGGGGGCGACCGGGATCGACGACCCGGTCCTCGGCTCACAGGCGCTGATCCAGGGCCTGCGGACCACCTTCGAGCGGCTGGAGCTGACCGAGGTGCCCCGCCGCTGGCTCTTCGTGTGGGGCGTCAAGTAACCAGGGACGAGGGGGAACCGCGTATGGAGCCGGGTGAGGGAACGACCGGACGCGCCGCGCCGCCGGACGGCGCCGGCCTGCCCTTGTCGTACGCCCAGCAGGGGATGTGGTTCCTGGAGCGGCGCGCCGGCACCACCCGGTTCGCCGACCCCATGACGTTCCGCCTCGTCGGCGCGCTGGACGCGACGGCGCTGCGCGAGAGCATCGAGGAACTCGTCCGCCGCCACGAGGCACCGCGCACCACCTTCCCCGTCGTCGACGGCCGGCCCGTCCAGCGCGTGGCCCCGCGCGTGCCGGTGCCGCTGCCCCTGACCGACCTCACCGCGCTGCCCGCGGCGGAACGCGAGGACGCCGCCGCCCGGTTCCTGGCGGAGGACCTGCGCCGTCCCTTCGACCTGGCCGGCGGGCCCCTGATACGGGCGGCGCTGCTCCGGCTGGCACCGCGCGAGCACATCGTGCGGATCACCCTGCACCACCTGGTCTCCGACGCCTGGTCGTGGTGGGCGGTGCTCCTGCGGGAGCTGGAACGGCTCTACGCCGCACGGCTCGCCGGGCAGCCCTCCCCCCTGCCGCCCGCGCCGAGCCAGTACGCGGACTTCGTGCGCTGGCAGCACGACTGGCTCGCGGGACCGGCCTACCCCGGACACCTCACCTACTGGAAGCGGACACTGGCGGACGTCACCCCGCTGCCGCCGCTCACCCTGGCCCGTCCCGCGCCGCCGGGGGACGAACGGCCCTCGCGGACGAGGTGGCTGACCTTCCCGCAGCCCCTGTACGAACGGCTGCGGGCCACCGCCCGCCGCGAACGCGTCACCCTGTTCATGCTGCTGTTCGCCGCGTTCACCAGGGTGCTGCGCCGCTACGTGGACACCGACGACATCCTCGTCGCCACCCGGGGCGGATTCCGTACCCGGGCCGAGTTCGAGAAGGCGGTCGGCTTCTTCGTGAACCTGCTGCCCGTCCGGACCCGGGTGAGCGAGGACGAGGACTTCCGCGAGCTGCTGCACCAGGTCCGCCGCACCCTGCTCGGCGTCTACGCCCACCGCGACGTGCCCTTCGAGCGGCTCACCGCCGACCTGGGGCTGAGGCGGCCCGGATTCAGGCCGACGATCAGCGTGTGCGTCTCCTTCCAGACCACGCCGGAGGTGCCGCCCGCGCTCGAAGGCCTGGAGGTGACCCCGGTCGACCACGACCCCTTCTCGGCCTACCCCCTGGACCTGGGCTTCTACGAGGTCGAGGGCACCCTGCGCGCCCTGCTGACCCATCGCCCCGACCAGTACGACGACACCGCCGCGGGACGTCTGCTCGACGACCTGCGCCAGGTGCTCGACGCCGTCTGACGCGAACCGGAGGACCCATGAGAGCGCTGCAGTGGCACGGCACACGCCGGGTGGCGGTCGCCGACGACGTACCCGTGCCCCGGATCGAGGAGCCCGAGGACGCCGTCGTCCGCGTCGTCCGCAGCGCGATCTGCGGCACCGACCTCCACCCGTACCGCGGCGAGATCGCCGGCTTCACACCGGGCACCGTCACCGGCCACGAGTTCACCGGTGTGGTCGAGGCCGTCGGACCCGAGGTGCGCGGACTGCGGCCCGGCGACCGGGTCGTCGCCTCGGACATCATCGCGTGCGGCCGGTGCCGGTCCTGCCGCAGCGGCTGGCACTACCAGTGCGACCGGGTCGGGCTGTTCGGCTACGACACCGTGGTGGGCACCCGGGCGTACGCCGGAGGGCACGCCGAGTACGTGCGGGTGCCCTTCGCCGACGTGGTGCTGTTGCCGATCCCCGACGACGTCGGCGACGAACGGGCGCTGCTCATCGGTGACGTCCTCGCCACCGGTTACGCGTGCGCCGCGGGCGCCGGGGTGCGCCCCGGGGACACGGTCGCCGTGGTGGGCTGCGGCCCCGTCGGCCTGCTCGCCCTGGAGGCCGCCTGGACGATGGGCGCGGCCCGGGTGCTCGCCGTCGACCCGCTGGAGAGCCGGCGCGAACGGGCCGCCGAACGCGGTGCCCACCCCGTGCCCGGCGGTCCCGACGCCGTCCGGGAGATCGTCGACCTGACCGACGGCCGGGGCGCGGACGCCGTGCTGGAGGCCGTCGGCACGGACGCCGCGCTGCTGACCGCCCTGCACGCGGTCCGGCCGCGCGGGACGGTGTGCGCCGTGGGCTCCCACGCCTCCGAGGCCATGCCCCTGCCGACACGGCTCGCGTTCGCCAAGGAGGTCACGCTGCGCTTCGCCGTCGGCGACCCGATCAGCACCAGGGAGCCCCTGATGAACCTGGTGCGCGCCGGCCGGATCGATCCCACCTTCGTCGTCTCGCACCGGATGCCGCTGGGCGAGGCCCCGGAGGCGTTCCGGCTGTTCGACACCGGCGCCGCCGGAAAGGTGGTGCTGGTCCCGTGAGCACCTCCACACCCGTCTCCCGGACGACGGGGGACACGGCCCGCTCCGACCACCACGCGCACGCGCCGGTGGAACGGCACGCTCGCGACACACCGGACGCCGACGCCCTGCTCTGCGGCGACCGGCGGCTCGGCTACGCCGAACTCGACCGCCGCGCCACCCGGCTGGCCGCACGCCTGTGCCGCCTCGGCGTCGGCCCCGAGGTGCCCGTGGGTCTGCACCTGTCCCGGTCCGTCGAACTGGCAGTGGCGGTACTCGCCGTGCTCAAGTCCGGCGGAGCGTGCCTGCCCCTGGACCCCGCCCATCCGCGCGAGCGGCTGGCGCTCGCCCTGGCGGACAGCGCCGCCCCGGTCGTCCTGGCCCAGCGCGGGCCCGCCTTCGACGCCACCGCGTACCCGGGCACCGTCCTGTACCTGGACGACCCCGAGGCCGACCGGGACGCCGAGGACCGCTACCTGGACGACCCGGACGACCCGGACGACCGGGACGACCGCGCGGACGCCGCCGGGCCGCGCCCCGCGCCCACCGCCTCCGCGCCCGGCCCGCAGAACCTGGCGTGGATCGCGTACACCTCCGGGTCGACCGGGACGCCCAAGGGCGTCGCCCTCGCGCACGGTCCGCTCGCCAACCTGGCCCGCCAGATCGGGCGGCGCCTGGACCTCGGGCCCGGCGACCGGGTCCTGCAGTTCGCCTCCATCGGCTTCTCGGTCGCCGCCGAGGAGATGCTCGCCACCTGGGCCGCCGGGGCCTGCCTGGTGATCGACCCGGAGGAGGCGCTCGCGGACAGCGCCCGCCTGACCGCCGTCGTGGAGCGGTACGGCGTCACCGTCCTGCAGCTCACCCCCGCCTACTGGTACGAGTGGCTGCGGGAGCTCGGCCACGACGGCGTCCCGCGCCCGCCCGCCTCGCTGCGGCTGCTCGTCGTCGGCAGCGAGCAGGTCGCCGTCCACCGCGTCGCGGACTGGCTGCCCACCGGGGTACGCCTGGTGCAGGAGTACGGCGCGACGGAGGGCACCGTCTCCCAGCTCCTGTACGAGGTGCCCGGTGACGCCGAGCAGGTGGCGACCTGGCCCCGGCTGCCCGTCGGGACCCCGCTGGCCGGCGTACGGGTGCGGGTGCTCGACGAGCGGCTGCGCCCGGTCCCGGACGGCCGGACCGGCGAGCTGTACCTCGCCGGGGACTGCCTGGCCCGCGGGTACCTGGGACGGCCGGGAACGACCGCGCAGCGCTTCCTGCCCGACCCCTACGCCGACCGGCCGGGCGCCCGGATGTACCGCACCGGCGACCTCGCGCGCCGCCGGGAGGACGGCGTGCTGGAGTTCCTCGGCCGCGCCGACCACCAGATGAAGCTCCACGGCGTGCGCATCGAACCCGGCGAGGTGGAGTCGGCGATCGGCCGGTACCCCGGCGTCGCCGCGAGCGCCGTGTTCGCGCGCACGACGGCGGCCGGAGCGGACCAGCTGTGCGCCTGCGTGGTCTGGGAGGACGGCCACGACCCGGCGGGCCTGCGCGCGCACCTCGCGGCCACCCTGCCCCGGACGCTGGTGCCGGCACGCCTCTTCCCGGTCACGGAGCTCCCGCTGAACCCCAACGGCAAGGTGGACCGCCGCGCCCTGCCGCACCTGCCCCTCGACGAGGAACCGGACCCGGCGCACGGCACCGCACCGCGCACCGCGCTGGAGGCCGCCGTCGCCGGAGTGTGCGCGATGGCCCTCGGCGTCCCCCACGTCGGCCCCGAGGACGACGTCTTCGCCCTCGGCGGCGACTCCCTGACGGCCACCCGCATCGCGGCAGGCCTGCGGGAGGCGCTCGCCCTGGACGTACGCCAGCGCACGGTGTTCGACGCGCCGACGGCGCAGGCGCTGGCCCGGATCGCCGCGGAACTGCGCCGCGCGGGCGGCACCGAGGGCGCGGCGGACCCGGCGGCGGACCCCCGCCCGGGCGCCGCGGACACGGAACCCGAACACGCGCCCCTGACCTCCTCACAGCTGCGCATGTGGCTCCAGTACCGGATGGCACCGACGAGCGCCGCCTACAACGAACCGGTGGTCCTGCGTCTCACGGGCGACCTCTCGCCCTCCGCCCTGGAGCACGCGCTCCGGCAGGTCGTACGGCGGCACGGCGCGCTGCGCGTCACCATCGGCACCGAGGACGGACGCCCCGTGCAGCGTGTGGCACCGCCCGACGCCGACACCCCCGCGCTGCGGGTCACCGACCTGTCCGGCGCTCCGCCGCGAGAGACGGAACGGATCCTCGCCGAACGGGCCACCGCACCCTTCGACCTGGCACGCGGCCCCCTGCTGCGCGCGGACCTGCTGCGCACCGGCCCGGCCGAGCACGTACTGGCGCTGGTCTTCCACCACATCGTCTTCGACGGCTGGTCGACCGACGTGCTCTTCCGGGAACTGCGGGAGCTGTACCGGGAGGCCCTGACCGGCGTACCGGCGCGGCTGCCGCTCCTGCCGGTCTCCTACGCCGCGTACGCGAACCGGCACGGCACACCGGACCTGGCGGACGACCAACTCGCCTACTGGAAGCACGTGCTGGAGGGCGCCCCGGCCCGGACGACGCTGCCGTCCACCCGTTCCGCGGCGGGTCCGCCCGCGGCGGGACTGGCCTGCCCCTTCTCCGTCGGCTCCGGCGTCGCGGCCCGTCTGCGCAAGCTGGCCGAGGCCGAACGCGCCACGGCGTACACGGTGCTGCTCGCCGGCTTCCTGGTGCTCGTCCACCGGGAGAGCGGGGCCCGTGACCTGGTCGTCGGCTCGCTCGTGTCGGGCCGGGGCCGGCCGGAGTCCGCCGGGATGATCGGGTTGTTCACCAACACGGTGGCGTTGCGGGTGCGCCTGACCCCGCGCATGACGTTCCGGCTGCTGCTGCGCCGGACCAGGGAGGTCGTGCACGGCGCGCTGGACCACCAGGACGTGCCCTTCGACCGCGTCGTGCGGGAGCTCGGGCCGGCCCGCGGCGGGCAGGGCAACCCGCTGTTCCAGCTGATGTTCTCCTACGGCGGCCCCTCGGTGCGCCCGCCCGACCTCCCCGGTCTGGTCGCGGAGCCCGTGCGGGTGGACACGCGCTCGGCGAAGTTCGACGCCACCGTGATGCTCGAGGAAGCCGCGGACCGGGGCTTCGCGGGTGTCCTCGAGTACGACCTGGCCCGCTACGACGAGGCGACCGCCGACCGTGTCACCGCGGCGTTCCCCCGGCTGCTCGCGACGCTGGCGGAGGACCCCGACGCCGAGCTGTGAGCAGGTGACGACCCTGTCCCGACGACCGGCCCCCTACGGCAACCCCTGGAGGAACTGTGACCGACCATCCGGCGAACCCGACCCCCCGCCCCTCCGCCACCCTGACGGACCAGGAGACCCCGCACCGGCCCGGTGACGCGCGAGCGGCGGCGGAGGTGGTGCGCAGGGTCTGGGCTGAGGTACTGGAAGTGGACGCCGAGTCGATCGACGTGCACCGGAGTGACTTCTTCGAGCTGGGCGGGTACTCACTGCTCGCCCTCCAGGCCATCGGCAGGATCCTGACGGAGTACGGCATCGGCGAGGTCGAGTCGGTGGAATGGGAGGGAGAACTCCTCAACCGCCTCTTCGACGACGCCACCCCGATGGCCCAGGCCGCCTTCCTGGCGGAAAAGGGCTGCGGCGCCCCGACCGGGACCCGCTGACCGGCAGGGCACCCGGCCGGAGCGTCCGCCGCCCCGGCCGGGCGCCCGTACTGGGACCTGGCCCTCGTGCTCGGCCAGTTCGGACTCGTCCCTCCCTCGTGAGGGCGGCCCGGGCGTCCTGACCGGCGGCAGCGGTGGGGTCCGCCCTCGCCGCGGGCGGCACACGGTCCGGTACGTCGCGGCGGGCCCCGGCTCGCCGCCGCCTCCCGGACTCGCTGCTTGGTGTTTGGTGCCAGGACTCGCTTGCCCACCACGCCGAAGGCGGCCCGGCCCTGCGCGGGCGGTGGGCCGCCTTCACCGTCACGCCGTCGCGCAGCGCTCGCGCAGGCGCTCGACACCGTCCCCTTCCAGGTCGTCGAGATAGGCCGCGCGTCCGGTCATGGCCATCGTCAGGGCCAAGGTGCTGCCGGACACGAGTGCCCCGGACCCGGTCTCGAACGGGCCGTCCTGTGCGACGAGTCGTAGGCCACCGATACGTCCCTTGGCAGGCACCACCAGATCGGACCCCTGGTAGTACTCGGCCACCCGTGTGACCACCTCGGCCGGGTAGTCGCGACGGATGCCCAGCGGACGCCGGATGTCCTCCGCATGCACGAGCGTCTCGCCGAGCATGGCCACCGCGGGCAGGGGAGGCTTGGTCCGGCTGGGGACGACACGCCGGAACCGCTCGAGTGTCTCGGCCGGGGTCGCACCGAGCTGTTCGGCCAGCCGCATCGCCACCTGTCTGTCGAAGTCGAACCGGCAGCGGATCACGCCCGCCAGCCAGCGCACACCGTTGAGGCTCGCCCCCGCGGTGAGGTGCGCCAGTACCTCACGCACCGTCAGCCCGGCGCACAGCGACGGGGTCGCCCACCGGTCCTCGGACAGATCGGCGAGATCGGCCGCCAGTGCCGCCCGCTCGCCGTGGATCAGCGGCCAGAACCCGGCCCCCGGACGGCGGTCTGCTGCCAGTTCCGTACCAGTCATACGGGTGAGTCTCCTGTCACGAGTCGTGCTCTGCGTCGCACCTGGACCGGAACGCGTGGTCGTCCGGCAGGGTGTTCGAGAAGGAGACTCTCCCACCGGAGCAAATTCATCGCCCACCGGGCATGCCGTGCCGGTCGGCCGGCCATGACGCTGGTTCCCGTGACGGTCCACGGGCGGGCGCACGCCGCCGACCAGGGCGGACGGTGCCGGTCTCCTGTCCTGTGTTAGTGTCATGCGTTTGCGTGGTCGTCGCGGTGGGCGATTCTGCACGTTCGGTTCCGCTTCCGCGCGGGCTGTTCCCTCCCGCCGGGCCTTCCTCGGTACGTTCCCCTGCGGAAGGCTGTTCATGAAGCACCCCGATGACTCCGGCACCGCTCACGGCGGTCCCGCCCAGCCCGGGGCCACGACCCCGGCGCCCTCCCCGGCCGTCTCCTTCGCCGGCCTCCGACTGCCGGTGGAGGTGCTGCGGACGCTGAGCCGACTCGGCGTGCGCGAACCCTTTCCGATCCAGGCCGCCACACTGCCCGATGCCCTTCAGGGGCGCGACGTCCTGGGGCGCGGGCGCACCGGATCGGGCAAGACGCTGGCCTTCGGGCTGCCGCTGCTGACACGTACGGCCGGGCGGCGCGCCGAGCCGAAGCAGCCCCTCGCTCTGATCCTCGTGCCCACCCGGGAGCTGGCACAACAGGTCACCGAGGCGCTGACGCCGTACGCCGAGGCGCTGCGGCTGCGGATGGCCGCGGTCGTCGGCGGCATGTCGACCGGCCGGCAGGTCGCCGCGCTGCGCGAGGGAGCCGAGGTGGTCGTCGCCACCCCCGGACGCCTGCACGACCTGATCGAGCGCAAGGCCTGCCGCCTGGGACGGGTGAGGATCACCGTGCTGGACGAGGCCGACCAGATGTGCGACCTGGGGTTCCTGCCGCAGGTGACCGAGGTGCTCGACCAGGTGCACCCCGAGGGTCAGCGGATGCTGTTCTCGGCCACTCTGGAGCGCGACGTCGAGCAGCTGGTCCGCCGCTACCTCCACGACCCCGTCGTCCACTCGGTCGACCCGTCCGCGGGCACGGCTCCGACGATGGAGCACCACGTGCTGGTCGTCCACGGTCCCGACCGCTACGCCGTCACCACGGAGATCGCCGCCCGCGACGGCCGCGCACTGCTGTTCCTCGACACCAAGCACGCCGTCGACCAGCTCACCCGGCACCTGCGGGCCAGCGGGGTGCACGCCGGGGCCCTGCACAGCGGCAAGTCCCAGCCCCAGCGCACACGGACCCTGGCGCAGTTCAGGAACGGCCAGATCACCGTCCTGGTGGCGACCAACGTCGCGGCCCGTGGCCTGCACGTCGACGACCTCGACCTCGTGGTCAACGTCGATCCGCCCACCGACCCCAAGGACTACGTGCACCGGGCCGGCCGCACCGCCCGCGCCGGTGAGTCCGGCAGCGTGGTCACGCTCGTGCTGGCGGGCCAGCGCCGCGAGACGAGCCGCGTGATGGCCGAGGCCGGCGTCGAGCCGACCGTCACCAAGGTGCGCTCGGGCGAGGCGGAGCTGAGCCGGATCACCGGTGCCAAGGCTCCCTCCGGCACCCCGCTCGACGGCGGGCCCGCCGTCCCCCGGCCCAAGAACGGCAACGCTCCCTTCCGCGGCCTCGGCACCAGCAAGGACCCTTCCCGCGGCACCGGCGGCAGGTCCCGGAAGGCCGGCGAGGCCCGTAGGCTCGCCGAGGCCCGCAAGGCCGCCCTCGTGCGCCGCAACGGCTGAGAGCCGTTGCTCCGGCGGGGGACGTCCCGGCCACGAGCCCGTCGGTCCTCGGCCCGGCCCGAAGCGCGTTCCGTGCCGCCCCCCGTTCGCCCCCGTTCCGTGCCGCCCCCGTTCCGTGCCGCCGTTCTGTGTCCCCGCCAGCGCCTGCGCCTGTGCCAGCGCCTGCGAAGCGAACGCCCTCGACCGCGGGAGCGACACCCGCCGGAACGGAGCGGGATGACGCCGTCGGTGCCCGGCACCGCGCCCGGCATGACAAGCTGTGCTTGCCCACCCCCCCGAACCCAGGAGGTCACCATGACCGCAGAGCCCGCATCCACGGAAGGTTCGGAGTCGGCCGCCCCCGAGACGTCCCCTCTGGCGCCGGACAACGACGGCAACTACGACCTCAAGCGCAAGTTCCGCGAAGCCCTGGACCGCAAGCGCGGTGCCCAGGCGGAAGCCGCCGATGTCGCCGCCAACCCCGACGCGTCGAAGGTCCGCGCGGCGCACGGACCGGCCGCGAGCCAGCGGTCGTTCAGGCGCAAGAGCGGCGGCTGAGCCCGTCAGCCCCGGGATCCGGCCGCTTCCCCGGAATCCCGGGCGCCACCCACTCGCGCGCCCCGCGCAGTGGCCCGCGACGCGCGCGCATCGTCCCGGCCGGTGGGCAGGAGGGTCCCGGGCCCCTTCCTGCACACCGCGGACCTCCCGAACGGTGCGGGGCGTCCTGACGGACCCCGCCGCCCGGGCCGCACGGCCCTCCACCCGGCACCGGGCGATCGACCTCAGCGGGCGGGAAGGGCGACCGCACCCTCACCACCACCCCGTCCCGGCCACGGGACGGCGCCCCGGCACCCGGGCCGGTGAGGCTTAGGGCCGGGTGTACCTGGAAACGACTACTCCCGAACGATCGTCGCCACGACGGTCGGCCAGGACACGGGAGGGGTCTCACGTGGATGCGCCCTTGTACCTGAGGCCGAGGGTGGATCCACCGCTCGCCTCACTGCTGACGGACCGGCCCTTCCTGCACTCGCTCGTCGACGCGCTGGGGTCACCGCTCAACGTGCTGCTCCCCGAGGCCGTCGCCGAGAACGCCGCCCGCTTCCGTGCCGTCTACCGCCGCCACCGTCTGACCGGACGCGTGTACTTCGCGCACAAGACGAACCGTTCCAGCGCCCTGGTGCGGCGACTGGCGGCGGAGGACCCGGCCGCAGTCGGCATCGACGTCGCCTCTCAGGAGGAGCTGAGGCACGCACTGGGCTGTGGGTTCACCGGCGACCGCATCATGGCCACCGGGCCCAAGGACACCGCGTTCCTCTGGCTGGCGGCGCGCGTGGGAGCGACGGTGAACCTGGACTCGACCGGAGAACTGGAACGCCTCTCCGGCCTGGTCCGCACGCACGGACTCGGCCGGGTCGACGTACTGGTGCGCCTGTCCGGATTCGAGTCCGCCGCCGGCCGTGGGGGAGCGGGCACCCGGCTGCTCTCCCGGCGCAGCCGCTTCGGCACCTCGGTGCGCGACACGCAGTCGCTGCTGTCGGCGCTCGAACGGCACGCGGACACCGTGCAGTTCACCGGCGCCGCATACCACCTCGACACCACCGGCGTGGAGGAGAAGGCGCGGGCGCTGGAGCAGTGCGTGCTGTTCATGGACGAGTGCCGGGCACGCGGCCTCGCGCCGCGCGCCCTCGACATCGGCGGCGGATTCGGCGTCGGTTACGTCGCCGACGCGGAGGAGTGGGACCGGTGGACCACCGCGCTGAGCGAGGCGGTGCTCGGTGTCCGCCCGCCACTGACCTGGCGCGGTCACGGTTACGGACTGCGCAACGAGGGCGGCACGGTACGGGGGAGCGCCGCGCTGTACCCCGCGCACCGTCCCACGGCCGGCCCCGGCTACCTGGACGAGTTGCTGTCGCTGCCCACGCCGGCGCTGGGCCGGTCGTCCGCCACCCTCCTCCTGGAACACCTCCACGACCTGTACACCGAGCCCGGCCGCGCCCTGGTCGACCAGTGCGGGCTGTCGCTGGCACGCGTGCTGGACATGCGGCCCGTGGACGCGGACTCCGGGCAGTACCTGGTGCACCTCGGCATGAACGCGGGAGACATGAGCCTCGAGGAACACGGAGTCCTCGTGGACCCCGTCCTGCTCCCGCGCGGCGAGGCGGAGACGGGTGACGGGGAACCGGTCGGCGTCTACCTCACCGGCAACCTGTGCCTGGAAGGAGATCTCATCACCCGCCGCCTGGTCTTCCTGCCCCGGCTGCCGCAGGCGGGGGACCTGCTGGCCTTCGTCAACACCGCCGGATACGCCATGGACTTCCACGCCCACCACGCGCAGCGGCAGCCCGTCGCGCGGACGGTCGCGGTGGAGCGGCGGGGCGGCTCCTGGCGCTGGTGCCCGGACGAGGACTACTGGCCGATCACACCTTTGGGGGGAACAACCGGATGAGGTACGACAGCATCACCGAGGCCATAGGCAACACGCCTCTGGTGCGCATCGATCCCGCCGTGCACGGGCTGCGCCACATCGACCTCTACGCGAAGCTGGAGATGCTCAACCCGTTCGGGTCCGTCAAGGACCGGCCCGCGTGGCACATGGCCCGGCCCCACCTGGAGGCCGCCGCCGGCGGTGACGGGACGGTCGTGGAGCTCTCCAGCGGCAACACGGCCAAGGCGCTGGCCCTGCTCGCCGGCATGCACGGACTGAGGTTCAAGAGCGTCACCAACCGCATGCGCGTACCCGAGATCAAGGAACTCCTCCTGCTCCTCGGCGCCGAGATCGAGGAACTCCCCGGGCGCAGCGAGTGTCTCGACCCGACCGACACGGACGACCCGCTGACGCACTTCCACCAGGCGCTCTCCGACCCGGGGAGCACCTACCTGCACACCGACCAGTACTTCAACCCCCGCAACGTCGAGGCCCACGCGGCGGGCACCGGCCCCGAGATAGTGAAGGACCTGGACGGCCGGGTGCCGGACTGGTTCGTCGCCTGCGTCGGCACGGCCGGTTCGTCGACCGGTGTCGCCAGGGTCCTGCGCGAGCACGACCCGCGGGTGCGGGTCCTCGGCCTGGTCGCCCACAAGTCGGACTTCATCCCCGGCATCCGCACCATCGACGAGGTCCACCAGGTCGGCCTGTTCGACCCGGCGACGTACGACACCATCGAGTCGGTCACCTCGGACGAGGCCATCGACGGGATGCTCACCCTGATCCGCCGCTGCGGACTGCTGTCCGGCCCGACCGGAGGCGCCGCCTACCAGGGAGCGGTGCGGCAACTGCGGGACGCCGACGCCGAACTGGACGGGACGGGGGAGCGGCGGACGGCGGTCTTCATCGTGTGCGACCGGGCCGAGAGCTACCTGAGCTATGTGCGGCAGCGACGCCCGGAACTCCTGGGCCGGACGGACCGAGGGCGCTCCGCTTCCGCCGTCACCGACGCCGAGGCCCGCGCGGAGGCCCGCGTCATCGACGTGGAAGACGCCCGGCGCTGGACCGTCACGGGTGATCCCCGGCCGCTCGTCGTCGACCTGCGCAGCCCGCACGCCTACGCCGCCCTGCACATCGAGGGCTCGGTCAACATCGTCGACGAGCTGTTCGAGGACCTGCTCCGCGGCGGGCTCCCCTTCAGCAAGCGCACTCCCGTGCTGCTGGCCTGTCCGGTCGGGGAGAAGTCCCTGCGCTACGCCGCCGCGCTGACCCGGATGGGCCACCCGGACGTCCGCAGCCTGGCCGGCGGGATCGTCGCCTGGCGGGACGCGGGCGCACCGCTGGTGCGCGAATGAGCGCGGCCCAGCCGCTTCCCGGGACGGACGGTGAAAAAGACCTGTCCTGGCAGCGGGAACTGAGGGAGCAGTTCCCGATCATCGGCGCCCATCCCGAGCTGGCGTATCTCGACAGCGCGGCGACGGCGCAGAAGCCACGCGCCGTACTGGAGGCCGTGCAGACCTACCTCACGACGTCGAACGCCAACGCGGGCCGCGGCACCTACCCCTGGGCCAACCGGACCACGGAGCTGGTGGAATCGACCCGGGAGCGGGTCAAGGAGTTCCTCCACGACCCCGAACCGGGCCGTTCCGGCGTCCACTTCACCAGCGGCACCACCGAGGGCCTGCGCACCGTCGCCCGGGACTGGCTCGTTCCGTACCTCTCCGACGGCGACGAGATCCTCGTGCCGCACGCCGACCACCGGGCCAATCTGGACCCCTGGCTCGAGGCCCGGCGGCTGCTGGCCGAACGCGGTGTCGACGTCCGCGTACGGGCGTTGCCGTACCAGGCGGTCTCCGGTGACTACGACCATCGGGCGCTGGGTGAGACCGTGGGCCCGCGGACCCGCTTCGTGGCCGCCACCCACGTCCACCACGTCTACGGCGGCGACATGAACGTGCACCGCATCCGCGCGGCGGTCGGCCCGGACGTACCGATCTGCCTGGACGCGGCGCAGAGCGTCGGTCATCTGCCCGTCCACCTCGGCGATCCGTCACTGGACGTGGACTTCGTGGTCTTCTCCGGCCACAAGGCGATGGCCCTGCCCGGCTCGGGGGCGGTCTGGGCGCGCAACGCGCGGGGCCCCGTCTTCCGGCCGGAGGGCTGGCAGGGCACGCCCAACACGGTGGGCATCGCCTCCCTGAGGGCCGCGCTCGACTGGCTGGACGCGGCCTCGGTCGAGCGGATCGCGCGCTGGACGGCCACGCTCACCACCCGGTTGACGGACCGGCTCAGGCGCCTGGGCCCGTACGAGGTCCTCGGCTGCCCGGCGAGCCTGGCCGCCAACTCCGCACTGCCCACGGCCCAGCGCCGCCACGGCATCGTCACCTTCCGGCACCGCGACATCCCCTCCGACGACCTCGGATTCATCCTGTACAGCCACGGCTTCATGGTCCGCGCCGACAGCCTCTGCCAGGCCGGCGCCGACGAGCGGGACGGGTCGGTACGGGTGAGCCTGCACGTGTACAACACGGTGGAGGAGGTCGACCGCCTGCTGGCCGTCCTCGCGTCGTTGACGTGAATGGCAACTGATAACCGTTTCCACCTGTAGATTCGTCCGTGCCCGAGGACGGACTCGAGACGGATGAGGTGGCGCAAGCGATGGGCGTGAGCATGGCGACGGCCAGGGACTGGGTGGAGCGCTGGGAACGGCAGCAGGAGCGGTACGCGGTGGACCGCGAGGAACGGTTCACCGTGATCGCGGACGTCGTCGAGCACACCGTCGCCGGCCGTGCCCGCCCCCTCCTGCTCGACCTCGGGTGCGGGCCGGGCTCCCTGGCCGCCAGGCTCGCCGCCCGTTTCCCGCACGCCGAGGTCGTCGCCGCCGACATGGACCCCCTGCTGCTGGAGCTGGGGCGCACCCACCACGCCGACGCCGCGCGCTACGTCGACACCGTCATCGGCGAGGAGGGCTGGACCGACGCCCTCGGGCTGGAACGCCCCCTGGACGCCGCCGTCTCGACGACCGCGCTGCACTACCTGCCCGAGCGGGCGCTGCTGCGCACGTACCGTGCTCTCGCCTCCCTGCTCCGCCCCGGCGGCGTCCTCGTCAACGGGGACCACTTCCCGCCGGACGCGGAGCCGTGCTCGGACCTCACCGCCCATGTGGGCCGTCGCAGGTCCGAGCGGACGGGCGGTCGCGGGCAGGAGGACTGGCGGTCCTGGTGGGACGCCGCGGCCCGGGACCCCGAACTGGCCGACCTGTTCGACGAACGCGCGCGGCGCCAGGCCGTCCACGCCGGGGGCGACGAGCCGGTGACGGCGCGCCGCCACGCCGAACTGCTGCGCCGGGCGGGGTTCGCCCACGTCGTGCCCGTCTGGCAGTTCGGCGACAGCGCCGTGCTGGTGGCGGTCATGGACGGCGCGCGGGCGGTCCGTACCCCCGTCGGGACGCGAGGCCGTGGGGGAGACGGCTGAGGGACCGCTTCAGAGGGTCAGACCCATCAGGATCTCGTCCCGGTCGTCACCGGGCGCCACGCGCAGCGCGCCCGGCCAGCGGCCGACCTCGGTCCAGCCCGCCCTGCGGTAGAAGTCCTCGATCCCCAGACCGGACCGCACGGTGAGCCGCAGCCGCTCCAGGCCCATCTCGTCGCGCGCGACCCCGGCGGCGTGCCGCATGAGCGTGGCGCCGACACCCCGGCCCCGGAAGCGGACGTCTGTCTGGACGTGGTTCACCGTGCCGCAGTGCGCCACGAGAGGGTGCTGCTCGCGGCTCAGCAGCAGCCAGCCCGCGAGCGCCCCGTCCACGGTCGCCAGGAGGAGTCTGCTCCGCTGCGGGGAGAGGTCCCGCGTGATCCTCTCGACCGCGGGCCGGAGCGCCGCCTCGGTCACCGGCGGGAGCGGGCAGTCCATGGGCACGACGGCTCCCCCGGCATTGATCACCGCCGCCCAGCATGCGGTGAGGTCCCGCCGGACGGACGCGGTGGCGTCCTCGGCCCGGCCGATCTGCGCGGTCGCGGGAGTGCGCACTGTCTCATGGGCTGTCACACCCGGTAGCTTGCCAGCCGTGCGAGGCGCGGGCGTGCCACCGGTCGCCGGGTCGCACGGTGAGGCGGCCGCGACGGGCCAGGCGCTTGCCCGGGTCCGCCCCGTGCGTCACCGGCCGGGGGCGAGAGGTCGTCCGGTGTGCTGCCCGGTCGAACCTCGCTGGGTCGAACCTCGCGCGGTCGAACCTCGCGCGGTCGCCGTGACGCGGCAGCGGTCGCAGACGCCGGTCAGTTCCACGGTGTGCTCGACCTCGGTGAAACCCGTGGTCGCGGCCACGTCTTCCGCCCGGCGTTCCACCGCGTCCGCCTTCACCACCGTGCTGAGGCCGCAGTCACGGCAGACGAGGTAGTGGCGGTGACCGTCGGTGGGCCGGGGGCGGTAGAGCCGTTCACCGGTCTTCTCCCGCACGACGTCGTCCCGTCCCGAGCGGACCAGGGCGTGCAGGGTCCGGTACACCGTGGTCAAGCCGATGGTGATGCCGTCGGCTTCCAACGCCTCGTGCAGTTCCTGGGCGGAGGTGAAGCCGGCGCGGTCGTCGCCCGCAAGGGTAGCCGTCGACTTCCTCCACACCGCACTCCACGACAGCTGACCCGCACGCTCCTCAGCGCGGGAGCGCGCGAAGCCCGACCCCTTCGACTGCATCCGACTCCACACCCACCCCGTACGACGATGTCGGCCTCCAAGACCACAACCGGGTCTTGGAGGCCTTCGTCACGCAAGGCCCCGGACGGCCCGACGGCGTCCCCGCCGGGCCGGGGCCAGTCTCGTGGGGCAGCGGGGGACGGTCCGGGGAGCCGGTCGGGGGCCGCGGTCTCGCCCACCGGCGTCCAGGAGTGCCGCCGACGACGGCGCCGGGCACCCGCACCGTGGGCCGCATTCTCGGAGGCTTTCCGACGCTGGTCCTGATTACCTTCACCGCATCCCCAATTCCGCACCTGACACCCGGACTTGGAAACCACCAGCCGAGAAGCAGGTCGCGAAACAGGTCGCGAAACAGGTCGCGAACAGGTGAAGCCGCACACGCGGAATGAAAGCCCCCTTGCGTACCGTTGGCGCGCCTCCCGCGACGCGCTGTTCGAACCCCGGTGATCGCATTCGCCCTGGCATCCCAGCACGGCGACGCACCCACGTCCAGCGCCGTGAACTGCCCATACCTGGACATTGGAAGCAAGCTTTCCGTGACCTGTGTCACGACGGGAGAAGGCTGTGTGGGTCGACGTCAAGAATTCGCAGGAAACGCGCCGATCCGTCAAACCGCCATGTAGCGGCGCACTGTTGGAGCCCGGGAAGACGCAACTTCCGCAGAATTCCCACGACGTGGATACTGTCTACGCTTTGCGGCGGGCGTCGATCCACGGATCCGCCGTCCGTCACGGCGCGACATGCGACACGCCACCGCATTACTCGTAGAAGGGCAAGTCCCGTATGCAGACAGCATTCTGGAGCAGACGCCGCGTCCTCGGCGCGCTCGCGGCCGCGACCGCTGTCGCCGCCACCCCCTCGGTCCTGCGGCCGGCCACCGCCGCGGCGGTCGAGACAGCGGGCACCGACCCGGTGCCGCTGCCGGACACCGAGCGCGCCAAGGTCGTCCGCGCGTGGCTGACCGGTGGCAAGGGCGTCAAGGCCGCCGCCACCACGGCCCTCTACGGGACCGACACCGAGATCCAGACCTTCCTCGCCGAGACGCTGCCGCAGCAGACCGTGCAGGACAACCGGGTCGCGATCGCCCGCAGCCTGGACCGCGCGGGCAAGGGCCTGCGCCGCGAGGCCGTCGCCGCCCTGGACAACGGCGACGAAGCGATAGCCGGCTTCCTCGCGGGCGGCTTCGCGCCCGCCATCCTGGAGGACCTCCAGGTCGCCACCAGCGTCGTCGCGTCCACCGGAGGCAAGGCCGTGGTGCGCGAGGCCAACGCCGCCCTCGACGCGGGCACCGAGCAGGCCCTCGTCGCCTTCCTCGGCGACGAGCAGTACGACGCGCGGCTGGAGGACACCCGGGTCCAGGTCAGCGCCATGCTGATGACCGGCGGCCCGGAGGTGCGGAAGTACGCGGACCGCGCGCTCAGCGGCACCGCGAACGACATCGAGTGGTTCATCGAGACCGGCCAGCACATCGCGCGCGCCCGCGACCAGGAGTCGGCGACCATCGAGGAGCTGGTGGCCGTCGTCGAGCGCGAGGGCAGGCGCGCCGAGCGCGAGACGAACCTGGCCGTCGAGGCCGGGGCCCGCGCCGAGACCGCCGCCACCAAGGCCAGGGAGGCCGCCGAGAAGGCCGCCGCCGAGGCCGCCGCCGCCCAGAGCGACGTGCAGAAGTCGGGGGCCGCGGCCCGCAAGGCGGCGAGCGCGGCGAAGGGCGCGGCCGACGCCGCCCGCAACGCCGTCAACGCCTCCAACGCCGCCGTGAAGGCCTCCCGCCGCGCCTCCTGGGCCGCCGCGGGCGCCGCCCAGGCCGCCGCGAAGGCCGGCAACGCCGCCGCCCGCGCCTACAACGCCGCGATCGCCGCGTCCAAGGACGCCGGCAAGGCGGAGGCCGCCAAGAACGCCGCGGTCGCCGCCCGCAACGCCGCCTCCAAGGCCCGCAGCGCCGCCGCCGCCGCCGACAAGGCTGCCCTCGCCGGCGACGCGGCCTCGAGCGCCGGCCTGGCCGCCGCCTCCGCCGCCCGCAACTCGGCCGCCGCCGCGACCGCCGCCGCCCAGGCCGCCGTCTCCGCCGGTGCCGCCCAGGCGGAGGCCGACGAGGCCAAGCGCCAGGCCGCCATCGCCACCAGTGCCGCCAACCGCGCCACCAACGCCGCCTCCGCCGCGCAGGCACTGGCGACCGCCGCCGCCAAGGCGGCCCGCACCGCCCGCGACGCCGCCAACTCCGCCGCAGCCCACGCCGACAAGGCCGCGGCCGCCGCCGAGGAGGCCGTGAAGTACGCGGGTCAGGCCGTCGACTACGCCAACAAGTCGACCGCACACGCCACGGAGGCCGTGAAGGCCGCCAACATCGCCACCCAGGCCGTCAGCGACGCCATCGAGGTGGAGAAGAACGCCCGCGCCGCCGAGGCGCAGACCCTGGAACAGGACAAGCAGCAGGCCATCGAGGAGGCCCGGCAGCTCGCCGCCATCGAACAGGCCGAGCTCTCCGACGTCCGCGAGAAGCGGCTGATGCAGGAGCGCACCACCCAGGCGACCAAGGACCTCATCTCCAAGGCGGAAGAGGCCCTGTACCGCGGCGACATGTCGGTCGCCGCGACCCTGGGCCGGCGGGCCGCGGTGGCCCTGATCGACGCCCGCGGGGCCAACACCCGGCAGGCCGCCCAGCACGCCCTCGCCGGCTCCGACGACGACGTCCACGCCTGGATCGACCTCGACCGTGCCCTCGCCCAGGAGCAGGACGACCGCGAGACCACCCTCCACGTGGCGACGGTCGGCGGACCGCAGGTCGCCGCGGCCGCGGCCGCCGCTCTGGAGAGCACCGACTCCAAGGCCGTCGGCGACTTCCTCACCGGCGGGATGAAGCGCGCCTCGGACGAGGACCTGCGCGTCGCCATCGGCAAGATCATCGCCGAGAACGCGGGCAAGGCCGTCATCGAGGCCGCCAACGACGCGCTCGACGAGAACACCACCGAATCCCTCAACTACTTCTTCGACCACGCCTACCCGCTGGCCGTGAAGGAGGACGACCGGGTCCGGGCCGGCGAGCTGATCAACACCGCGGGCGCGTTCACCAAGGCCTACGCGGAGGTCGCACTCGAAGGACCGGCGTGGATGCTGCGCAACTTCATCACCGTGATCCAGTACCGCACGGCGCAGCTCGACTTCGACACCGCCACCCACGTCGCCGCCGTCCGCGGGGCCATCGCCGCCGCCGCCAAGATCGCGGAGAAGGCGCAGGAGGACGCGGCCCTCGCCTCGAAGGCCGCCGCCGACGCCCGCAAAGCCGCCGCCGAGGCCCAGGAGTGGGCGCAGAAGGCGCTCGACTCCGCCGCCAAGGCCGAGGACTACGCCCAGCAGGCGCGGGACAACGCCGACGCAGCCGACAAGTCGGCCGCCGCCGCCCAGGCCTCCGCCACCAAGGCGAAGAACGCCGCCGCCACCGCCCGCGGCGCCGCCCGCTCCGCCAACTACTCGGCCAACAAGGCCGTCGACTCGGCGCGCGCGGCCCTCGCCTCCTCCGCCGAGGCCCAGCGCTCCGCCGCCGCGGCCCGCGCCGCCGAGCTCGCCGCCTCCGCCGACGCGAAGGCCGCCGCCGCCGCGTACGCCCAGGCCAAGCAGATCGCCGCCGACAAGAAGCGGGCCGAGGAGATCGCGAGGGCCAAGGCGGCCGCGCTCAAGGCCCAGGAGGAGCGCGAGGCCAACCGGGACCCGGCCGACAACGACAGGAACAACCAGGTCAACCCGAACGGCACCGCGGACGGCGACGCCGACGAGTGGTGGAACGACGCCCAGTTCTACGCCGACGCCGCCAACGTCGTCAGCGTCGGCGCCGGGTTCCTGGCGGCCGGCTGCGCCCTCGCCGCCTTCGTCTTCCCGCCGGCCCTCGCCGCGGCCGGCTTCTTCGCCGGCGTCTCCGCGGGCGCGGGCGCCCTCGGCAGCCTCTTCACGGGCATCGAGCACGGCTTCACCAGCGGCGCCTTCTGGGAGTCCGCCGTCGGCACCGGCCTGAGCCTGGTCTCCTTCGGCGCCTACAAGTGGGTCGGCGCCGCCGACAAGGCGCTCGGCGGCGGCCTCGTCAAGCCCGTCGTCAGCAAGATCACAGACACCGGCGAGGACCTGGTCTCCGGCATCACGAAGGGCCTCAGCGACATCTGGGGCCTGGCGGCCTGATCCCGCCCGTCCTCTCCCGGGGGGCGCCGCGACGAGGCGGCGCCCCCGCACCCCTTCCCTCCTTCTTCTCACGGAAAGGACCTGCCCCCGTGCATGGAATACGTGGCGGGCGCGCCACAAGAAGACGCGCCCGCTCGACGGTCGTGACCGTCCTCACCGCCCTGACCCTCGTCCTCACGACAGCCGCGACGAGCCAGGCGGCCGAGCCGCCCGCGACGGAGAAGGCTCCGTCCCCCGCCCAGTCCGCAGCGCCCAGCCCGGAGACCACCGGGACCAGCAGGTTCGCGGCCGGTTCCGGTGAGGACTGCACCGCCACCGCGCCGGGCTCCAAGGAGCGCCGCGCGGGTGCCGTCGAGTCCTGTGTGACGGTCACCCCCGCCCCCGCGAAGGCGAAGACCCGCACTGGTGTCGCCGCCACCGCAGCCGCCGCCTCCACCACCGCGGCCGCCGGCAGCTGCGACGTCACCAGCCCCGGCAACTACAGCTACGAGCGCTTCTCGTACTGCGTGACCGGCATCAACGTCACCTACATCCTCCGCAACTCCAACGGCCTCGAGCTGGGCCGCGGCGTCCTGGAGGTCTCCACCGGCGGTGACCTCTCGGCGACGGCCACGACCTGGAGCGAGCAGGTCTCCGTCACCATGGTCGGCGCCACCGGCGACGTCGCCGCGCTGAACGCCAAGTTCCGCGCCTCCTGCGGCGCCGGCTGCACGGCCACCAAGACCGCCCCCTGGTACGGCGGCGGCATCACCCTCGGCCAGACCCTGACCGGAACCGTCACCTACTCCTCGCCCCAGACGACGGGCTCCTCCGCCTCCTTCCTCACGTCCTACGCGATGTACGTGACGTCCCCGGGCGCGACGGCGACCGACCCGAACGCGTCGTGGAAGAACGCGCGTCAGATCCGGTGCGACGACGCGGTCGGCGGCACGTCGGTGGCGGGCTGCGCCGTCCCCTCCGTCATGGCCGTCGTGCCGATGAAGGCGACGAGCGCGGAGGCGGGCGGCGCCGTGGCCGCCTACGGCTGGGCGCAGAAGAACCTCAACGGCGCCTGGGGCGAGCAGGGCAGCCCGCTGACCCGTTCGACGAGCGGCGTGGCCAACCGCACCGCCGCCACCTGCGGGGGCTTCACGGCCGAGCCGGAGCTCGTCGACCCCGACACCTGCGCCGACTTCCCCTTCGGGGAGGCGAAGGAGGGCGGTGCCCCCGGCGACAAGTGCGTCAAGGTGATCCCCAACCTGGGCAACGGCGAATGGGACACCTACGTCCTGAACGACGCCCATGTCCTGGACCGCACCTCACCCTGCGTGCAGGCCCATGTCACGCCCGCCGAGAAGCAGTTCGCCGACTCCCAGCTCGCCGACGGCTTCAAGGACCAGCGGGTGATCGACGCCGACCAGTTCGAGCTGACGTTCTCGTTGCCGGACACCGGTCCGCAGGCCAGCTGCCTGAACGACCCCCCGCCGATCAACTCGCTTCCCAACGGCGACGGCTGGTTCCTCAACACCACCGAGGCGGTTCCTCTCGTCAACCAGAGCGACCCGGCGGGCGGGGGCGGATTCAGGCCGACCCGGGCGCAGGCATGCCTGGGGCTGAACACCAAGACGGGGACCGGAACCAGCAACCCCGTCACCGGCATGAAGGACGCGGAGAAGTACGCGAAGGCGAACAACCTCACCTACGACCAGTCCCGGTGCCATCTCATCGCGAGCGTCCTCGGCGGAAAGGGCACGAGCAAGATCACCAGGTTCAACCTCGTCCCCTGCTGGCAGAGCGGCATGAACACGGGCACGCCCAGCATGCGGACCTACGAGACCATCGCGGAGAACGTGATCAAGGGCAGGACTCCCGGTGTGGTCCTCGGAACGAACGACGCGATCTTCTACCAGGTGACACCCGTCTACAAGGACGCCAAGAGCACCATCCCGGTGGGCGTCACGATGAACGCTAATATCCAACGGGCGAACGGGACGACCGAGGAACTGTTCCCCAACGTCTACGTCACCAACACCTATACGAACACTGGGCTGTACAACCTCGGTAACTGATCCACTCAGTTCGCGCCAAAGGGAGCCGGCATGCGTTTCACCACCCCACCGCGGCCGTTCGACATCACCGCGCTCTTCCCCCGGCTGGCCCCGCTGGCGCGCACGGCGACCCGGCTGCATCCGCGGCCGGGGTCGCCGACCGTGCACGACAGCTCCGTCGGCGGGCCGCTGCTGTGGCCCGCCGACGAGCCGTGGCCGTACTGCGACGAGCCCCACGACAGCCGCGCGGCGCCGGTGGTCCACTCCCCGGACGACGTCCGGCTCCTCCGCCAGGACCGCGCCGCAGCGGCCGAGCGGCGGCGCCTCGACCCCGAGGCACCCCAGTGGACGCCCGAGGAACGGGCGACCTGGGAGCGGCTCGCGGACCGCCCGTGGTTCGACGGCCCGATCCCCCTCCTCCCCGTCGCCCAGCTCTACGCTCGCGATGTCCCCTTCCCGTGCCCGCCCGACGCGGACCTCCTCCAGGTCCTCTGGTGCCCCTTCGACCACGAGATGGCCCACCCCCGGACCGCCCTCTTCTGGCGCTCCTGCGCCACCGTCACCGACGTTCTCGACGTACCGCCCGAGCCGCCCGTCGTCCAACGGGACTGCTACCTCCCGGAGCCGTGCCTGTTCTCACCGGAGCAGGTCACCGAGTACCCCAACCCCTTGGAGCTGGACAAGGAGCTCCAGGACCAGCTGGACGACATGAGCCGCTGGGAGACGATCGACCCCGCGCGGTACAACACGTACGCGGACGACCCGGGCGAGCTCTACCTGAACAACCTCTCCACCGCCCCCGGCTGGAAGACCGGCGGCTGGACCCGCTGGGGCCTCACCGACCCCAAGCCCCGCCCCTGCCCCGAGTGCGGCACCGAGCAGGTCCCGCTCCTCACCATCGCCTCCTCGGAATGGGACGGCGGCAGCGGGACCTGGATCGCCGAGGAGGACCGGACGGACCCCTCCCCGCCTCCCCTGGGCGCCCAGGACGGCAACTTCACCCTGATCGACATCGTCGGCGGCTACAACCTCCAGCTCCACACCTGCCCGGCCGACCCGTCCCACCCCCACATCGAACTGGTGCAGTGACCGGCACGGGTCCCACCATCCCTCGACGGCCACTTCGCCCACCGGCCCTCCCCCCGACCTTCGACGTCCAGCGTCGAGTGGTGCGACGTCACGCGCCTGCTCATGCGACCGACGCTGCACCAGAAGGGTCAGCGAAGGGCCGGTGTGAGGCCTCGGACACCTGACGACAGCCGACCCCACCTGCGAGACGATGTAGCCTCCGGAGACGGACGGCCCTTGACCTGCAGAAGCAGGCAGGGAGCAGACAGAACGGGAGCTTCTGCGTGTTTCGTACAGTATTCAAGTCCAAGATCTAGCGTTTGGGTGTTTCCGCAGGTCAGAGCCCTGATCGCCGCCTCCGGGTCAGCAAAAGGTCAGCATGGGGCCGGACGGTGTCCAGCATGCTGACCTGCGCCTACGGCAGGGGCCTCCTGCGCCGCCCATCGCCCTGCTCGGAAGGCTTGACGCGTGGCTCGACAGCTAGCTCGTGGGATGGGGTCGTTCTTCAAGGAGTGCGGTTGTTCCAGGCCGACCCGTTGCCCTCACCCGTACACGATTCGGTTCCGGGACGCTCTCGGCAAGCAACGTGAAGAAGCCGGCTACGACACGCAGGACGATGCGATCGAGCGTCTCACGCAGATCTACGCGGAGAAGAAGACAACGGCACCATCCGTCGCTGAGGTTCGCCGTGAACTCGGTCAGCAGACGATCGTGGAATACGCGAAGCAGTGGCGTCCTCGTCAGCGCAAGATGACGGAGTACTCGACGGGATGGCACGTGGACAGCTCCATCAACGTGCACATCGTTCCTCGTCTCGGGGCGCGGAAACTGAACTCGGTTACGCCCATCGTGGTCGAGCGCTTCTTGGACGAGTTGGAGACGGACGGGGTGGGGCGTGGAAACCAGGTGAACATCTTCCGCGTCCTCAAGGCGATCCTCCGGGACGCGTATGGCAAGGGTGCTATGGCGGACGACCCTGTGAGGGGCGTCCAGGAACCGGAATACGTCCGCGAAAAGGTGGTCATCCCATCCCTCGCCTACGTGAAGAAGGCACTGGCAGCCGCTGACGAACATCTCGCGCTTGAGATCGTCATGATGGTGGGCTGCGGCTTGCGGAATGGGGAAGCCCGGGCAGTGAACGTCAACAACGTTGTGGCGGATGACGTCCCCGTCCCTGTCATCCGGGGCCTGCGAACCGTCAGCCCGGCCGTCGGCCGATCAGGAGGTCGGTGCCCCTGAAAGGGCCGGGCGCCGGCGCCCGGTCTCCCTCAGCGCGTGCCCCGGTACCCGAGTACGGCTACGACGGGCCGACGCGAAGGGAGACCGGACACATCAGGGAAGTCACGGCGAGGAAGGGGATGTGTGTGGACGTCAACGAGGTGCTGCTGCCCGGCGTGGGACTGCGCTATGAGTTCGTCAACCACGAGGGCGACCGGATCGGTGTCGTCGCCCAGCGCTCCGGGGAGTTCGAGTTGGTGGTCTACCCGGGGGAGGATCCCGACGAGGCCCGCCCGGTGCTGCGGCTCACCGGTGAGGAGGCGGACGCTCTCGCCGAGATTCTCGGTGCCCCGCGCATCGCGGAGCGTTTCGCCGACTTGACGCGCGAGGTTCCAGGACTGAACGCCGGGCGGGTGGAGGTCGGTCCCGGCAGCCCGTGCAACGGCCGGCCCCTGGGGGAGACCCGGGCCCGAACCCGTACCGGGGCGTCGATCGTGGCCGTGGTCCGCGGCGAGGACGTCATCGCATCACCCGGACCTGCCCAGGTCTTGCAGGTCAAAGACGTGCTGGTCGTCATCGGCACCCGCGCGGGCATCGCCGGCGTTCAACGCATCATCCAGGGCTGAGCCGTGCACACCCCTGTCGCCCTGCTGCTGGAACTGGGCGTCATCCTGACCGCGTTGAGCCTGATCGTCGCGGTCGCCAGACGCTTCACCCTGTCGCCCGTACCGCTGTACCTACTGGCGGGACTCGCCTTGGGCGACGGCGGATTCGCACCGGTCCCGGCGGCCCGTGCGTTCGTCGACACCGGCGCCGCGATCGGACTGATCCTCCCGCTGCTGACCCTCGGTCTGGACTTCACCGCCGGGAGTTCACGGCCAGCCTGCGCCGTCACCGGTCCTCCGCGGTTGTGGACCTGGCCCTCAACGCCACCCCCGGCGCCGTGGCCGGATGGCTGCTCGGCCTCGATGCCGCGGGCATCCTCGCTCTGGCTGGTGCGACCTATGTCTCATCCTCCGGCATCATCGCCCGTCTTCTCGGCGATCTGCGCCGGCTCAGCAACCGCGAGACGCCGGCGGTGTTGTCGGTGCTGGTGCTGGAGGACTTCGCGATGGCCGCCTACCTTCCCCTGCTCGCGGTCGTCACCGCCGGAGGCACTTGGTGGGAGGCACTGTTCGCCGTGCTTGCGGCCACCTCAGTGGTGGGCGCGGCGGTCACCGCGTCGAGCCGGTGGGGACATCATGTCGGCCGAGTCCTGTCCCCGGCCGACGCCGAACAGGTACTGCTCAGGGTTCTCGGCTTCACCCTGGTCGTCGCCGCGCTGGCCGAGCTGATCCACGTCTCTGCCGCTGTCGGGGCCTTCCTCATCGGGCTCACGCTGACCGGCGCCGCCGCCGAGCGGGCCAGGACCGTGCTGAGCCCGCTGCGCGACCTGTTCGCTGCGGTGTTCTTCCTCGCTCTCGGCATGTCGGCCGATCCGGGTCATCTGCTGCCGGCGCTGCCCGCCGCGGCGGCCCTGGCCCTCGTCACCGCGATCACCAAGGTGGCCACGGGGTGGTATGCCGCAGGCCGTGACGGAGCGGGCCGCCGGGGCCGGCTGCGGGCTGGTACCGCGCTCGTCGCCCGCGGCGAGTTCTCGGTCGTCGTCATCGGACTCGCCACTACCGCGCAGGACCGCCTCGGGGCGCTGGTCACCTGTTACGTGATCATCTTGGCAGTGTGCGGCCCCGTCCTCACCCGCCTCGCGCCGACCCGAAGTGCGCCACCGCGCAAGGCGGCGCCCGACGGCGGGGCCGGCATGCTCAGTGAGCTCCGCTCTCCCTCCACCACACCGACCCCAGGCCCGGCGCGCAGCGCGGACTGCTCCGGCTGACCGCTCCCGGCCGCAGGCACGGGTGCGTCCTGCATGGCGCGTCAAGGCCGGCGTGACCACAGGGAGAGCAGCCCAGCAGCCCTTTGTACGGTGTCGTCGCCGACCGCGTGGGATGCGACGCCACCACACGGCGGGCGTCCCCTGTGGGTCGTCGAGACGGCCGCCTCCGAGACGGCTGCGGGCGCGCGTGCAGCGCTGGTGACACCGACCTCCAGGCCGTACAGGGCCGGTGGGCCCGTACCACTGCCCGATTGCCCCTGTCCGGTATTGCCGCGCGGAGGGACGCTTGAGGCGGGCAGAGAACGTCCGGCCGGGAGGTGAAGGCCATGCTGCTGTCCGTCGTCACTGCGGTCGACGGCTCCCCGGGAAGCCCGTCTGCGGCAGAGCCGTGGCCCACGAAGCCGTCCGCATCGAACGGCTGGTACGACCCGTGCACGTGCGCGATCCGCGTCTCGCCAGGAAGCGCGACAATACCGCCGCGGCCCAGCGGCACCTGGTGCGACCTCCTGCGACAGGCCGCGAAACAAGCCCCCGTGTCTGCGGGGCGAACAGATCGAAGGGCCCGTGACCGCGGCTTTGCCCAAGGCAGGTGCGCGGGCCGAGGTACTCGTCCTGGACCCGCGCACGGGCCCGGCCGCCCACACCCCCATCCGTCACGTCCCGTGTCCGGCCGCCGTGGTTCCTCACAGCCGATCGAGACACTCCACAGCTTCCCCGAAGCGGAAGCCCCGGACGATCACCACCACCCGGCTTCCCGGGCCGCCCCGCCCAGCGGTCCCGTCCCGACGAATTCCGACCCAGTGGAAAGGGCGGCACCCTCATGTCCGTCATCAGCGCACGCCCCACTCACGCGTCCGCCTACCTCGTCCGTGCGGCTGTGACCGCGCCGTCGCTCATGAACACCCAGCCCTGGCGCTTCGTCGCGGAGGACGACACGGAGATCGAACTGCACGCGGACGCCGGTCGCGGGCTTCCACTCGCCGACCCCCACGGACGAGAACTCGTGCTCGGCTGCGGAGCCGCCTTGTTCAACATGCGGCTGGCCATGCTGCACCTCGGATTCCGGCCCGTCGTCCACACGTTCCCCGACCCGCAGGATCCCGCACACCTCGCCACGGTCAGATGGGGTGCCTACACCCGGCCCACTCCCGAAGAGCAGCGTTTGTACGGTGCTCTGGGCCGACGGCACACCGCACACGGCCCCTTCCTGCCGGAGCCGCTGCCCCCGGGGCTCGTCGACGAGATGCGCGAGCACACGCGTCGGGAGGGCGCCGAACTGCACGTCATCGACGGCGCGGCCGAACGCCGGCTGCTGGCCGAACTCGTCCGCGCCAGCGAGGACACCCGTCGCGCCGACGCACGACTCGCCGCCGAACAGGCCGGCTGGACCTGGCGGCTCGCCGAGCCACGGAACGACGGGGTGCCGGCCGACGTCAGCGTCCCGGACCGGGCAGTGCTTCTCGCGGGTCAACGGCTCGTCCGGGCCGACGCGTTCGGCCTCGACGAGGATGACCGAGGTGTTCTCCGGCACGGAGAACCCGGCCCGTTCGGCGATCCACGCCGGGCTCTGGCCGACGGCGGCGGCGTTGACCTTGGGCTCGCAGCCGGCGCCCGAGCCGCCGGTGGCGGGGAACAGGAAGGTCTCCAGCTTCGCCTTCTCCTCCGGGGTGGCCAGGTGGGCGTGGAGGGTGCGGAACTCGGCGAGCGCCGCGGCGTAGATGTCGGTGTCCAGGATGACGGCCTGTTCGGAGGCGCAGATCATGCCGTTGTCGAACGCCTTGGACAGCACCAGGTCGTTGACGGCCCGGCGCTGCTTGGCGCTGCGGTGGACGTAGGCGGGGACGTTGCCGGCGCCGACCCCGAGGGCGGGCTTGCCGGCCGAGTAGGCGGCCTTGACCATGGCGTTGCCTCCGGTGGCGAGGATCAGCGAGACGCCGGGGTGACGCATCAGGGTGCGGGTCGCCTCGACGGACGGGGTCTCGATCCACTGCACGCAGTGCTCCGGCGCCCCCGCCAGGACCGCCGCGTCCCGTACGACGCGGGCCGCTTCAGCGCTGCACCGCTGGGCGGAGGGGTGGAAGGCGAACACGACCGGGTTGCGGGTCTTCAGCGCCAGCAGGGCCTTGAAGATCGTGGTGGAGGTGGGGTTGGTGACGGGGGTGACCGCGGCCACCACGCCCACCGGTTCCGCGATCTCGACCATGTCCTCGATGTCGTCCCGGCCGATGACCCCGACGGTCTTCATGTGCCCCATGCTGTGCGTGACGTGTTCGCACGCGAACATGTTCTTGACCGCCTTGTCCTCGAAGACCCCCCCGCCCGGTCTCCTCCACGGCCAGCCGGGCCAGCGCGGTGTGCTGGTCCAGGGCGGCGACCGACGCCTTCTTGACGATGTGGTCGACCTGCTCCTGGGTGAGGTTCTCGTAGTCGGCGAGTGCCTTGAGGCCGGCCGTGACCAGACGGTCCACGGCGACCGCGGTGTCGGACGGGGCGTCGGTCCCGCGGTCCTTGGTCCGCACGTTCTGTCGGGTCATGGTGGTGTGCCTCCGTCGTCAGGGGCCGCCGTGGTGTACGGCGGCGCCGGGCAGGAGCGGTACGGCGGTGAACGGCGCCACTCCCTGCCTTCACTGTCCTCCGGGCGTGCCTGCCGCAGGAGGCGCCGAAGGGCCCCTTCCGTGTCCGTCCGGCCCGGCTCCGCAGGGACCGTCGGCCCCGGCCGGACCGAGCCGCCGCACGGCATCGCCCGCCACCGCGCTCACGGGCTCCCGATCCGAGCGGGCGGGGCGGGTGCCGCACAGTCGTCGATGCGGAAGCCGAGGCCGTTCACCACGCCGACCACGCCTTCGAGGCGCCAGACGGCGTGAAGGAACTCCGGCACCTGACTGCGCAGTTCCACATGGCCGTCGAGGGTGACGACACCGTCGCGTACGGAGACGCGGACGGCGTCGGACGGCAGTTTCAGTGCGTCGACGACGATCTCCTCGGTCACCTGGCGGCGGATGTCGGCGTCTGCGCGCAGGAAGACCCGGAGGAGGTCGCGGCGGGTGACGATGCCGATGAGGCGGTCGGCCTCGTCGACCACGGGCAGCCGCTCGACGCCGCGGCGCTCCATGAGCCTGGCCGCGTCCGGCACGGTCTGCTCCGGGTGCACGGTGATCGCGGGGCTCGACATCATGTGCCCCGCCGTCACGGCCGGAGGCGGAGCGGGGCCGTCCCGGTGAGCCCGGGTACGTACCAGATCGCTGCCGGACAGGACGCCGAGGACCTTGTCGTCGGCGTCGACCACCGGCAGTCCGCTGATCCGGTGGTGGTCGAGCAGTCGTACGACCTCCTTGAACGGTGTCGTCCGGCGGGCCCGCACGACGTCCCTGGTCATCACTTCACCGACGGTGTGAGCGGTCACGGCGCATTCTCCTTCACGAGCGCGGCGGGGAGGGCCGGAGCCGGAAGCCGACTTCGGCTCCCCGCCAGGTCGGGCAGGCGCCGTGTGGCGCCTACTTCTGCGGGCCGCCGCGCCACGGGGGCGGCGCGGCCGTCCGGCGAGTGGTGTCGCCTTGGTGGGCGGCGCGTTCGGTGCCGGCGCGCAGCCGGTCGTGGAGCCGGTCGGCGAGTTCGCGTGCGCTCGCTTCGCGGGCGTGGACGACCACGAGGTGACTTCCGAGCCGGATGTCGGCGCGGGCGGACCAGGGCAGTTCGACGTGGGAGGCCGAGGCCCGCAGGCCGCGTATCTCACCGCTCACGGGCGGCAGGCCGGGCCGGTCCAGGGCGGTACCGACCTCCTCGCGGAGATAGACGAGGGACTCCTCGTCCACCTCGCCGTCGGCGCGCACCCGCACGGTGTCGGTGGTCTCACGGGCACCAATGTCCTTGGCAGTCATGTGCTCCACTCCCTGTGATCGTTCTGCGACGCCTCAAGACTGCTGCGTTCGTCACCCCCGCCCCAGGGGCAGCCGGTCCCGGTGGGAGGGGCCGTCGGCCCCTGGCCCCAGGGCCGAGGTACCCCCACGTCCGCCGTTCCGGCCTGCTCCCGCTCCTTCGGCGCCCCTGGTGTCCGAGGCCGCGGAGGGCCCGGCTTTCGCCCCGCAGCCGCGGGCGCGGGCGCCGGCGGGCGAGGAGCGCACCTTGACGGCGGTGCTGCGTCCATAGCGAGAGAAGTACCCGACCGTCCCCGTGACCGAGACGGTCACCGAGGGACGCGCCACCGTTGCACTGGTGCGGGCCACCCGGGGCGCGGGCCTCCTCGCGGTGGGCCGCCGCACCACCGGCCACCGGGCTGGCGTCCACACGGGTCCGGTCACGCACATCGCGCCGCCCTGCACCCCGCCGGGTGTCCCGTCTCCGTGGTCCCGCACGACTGAGGTACGTCTTGCTGCCCGGCTGGACCGATGACGAGGACGCCGTCGACGGACTCGTCGGATTCCTCTCCGGCCCGGAACGGGGCCGACCGGCCCTGGACCTCGGCCATCCTGGGAGGACAGGATCCCAGCAGAGGCCGAGGCAGCATGAGGAGCATCACATGGCACACAGCGAGCAGGACGGCAGCACAGGGAGCGCGATCAAGGTCTTCCTGCTGGACGACCACGAGGTGGTACGGCGAGGGGTGCACGACCTGCTGGACGACGAACCCGACATCACGGTGGTCGGAGAAGCGGCGACGGCGGAGCAGGCATTGGTGCGGGTCCCTGCCCTGCGTCCCGACGTGGCTGTCCTCGACGTGCGTCTGCCCGACGGAGACGGAGTGACCGTCTGCCGTGAGCTGCGGTCGAGGATGCCGGACCTGGCCTGCCTGATGCTGACCTCCTTCGACGACGAGGAGGCGCTGCTGGACTCGATCATGGCGGGCGCGGCGGGGTACGTCCTGAAACAGATCCAGGGCTCGGACCTGGTCTCGGCCGTGCGGACGGTGGCCCGCGGCCAGTCGCTGCTGGACGCCAGCGCCACGACCAAGCTGATGGCACGGCTGCGGGGCGGACAGCAGCCGGCCGAGGAGCCGGAGGTGCTGCCGGGCCTCACCGACCGGGAACGCGAGATCCTGGACCTGATCGGCGAAGGGCTGACCAACCGGCAGATCGGTCAGCGGCTGTATCTGGCCGAGAAGACGGTCAAGAACCACATCTCCCGTCTGCTCGCCAAGCTCGGCGTGGAACGCCGCGTCCAGGCCGCCGTCATCGCCACCCAGGCACGCGACCGGACGCGGTCCGAAGGCTCATAGGGCGTGTGCCCGCCGGCCGGCGCCGCACTTGGCCCCCCGGGGCCGAAGATCCCGCGGTCCACGGCCACCGCATCGCGGTGACCGCCGAACGTGATCCGGCCTCCCTGGCCTGGTGCGACCTCGGTGCGGACGTAGTGATCGAGTTCACCGGCCGCTTCCGCACCCGCGAGCAGGCCGGCCTGCACCTGGCCGCGGGCGCGCGCAAAGTGCTGCTGTCAGTGCCGGGCAAGGACGTCGACGCCACCGTCGTCATGGGCGTCAACGAAGGCACGTACGCCCCGGAGCGGCACCACGTGATCTCCAACGCCTCGTGCACCACCTACTGCGTGGCCCCCATGGTCAAGGTCCTCGACGACCGTTTTGGCGTGGTCAAGGGACTGATGACCACGATCCACGGTTACATCAACGACCAGGTGGTCCCGGACGGACCGCACAAGGATCTGCGTCGAGGCCGCTCGGCGGCGGTCAACATCATCCCCACCACCACCGGCGCCGTGCGCGTCCCGGTCGAGGACGGCTCGCTGACCGACCTGACCGTGGTCCTGGACCGGGCGGTGAGCGCGGGGGAGATCAACGCCGCCTATCGGGAGGCCGCCGAGGGGCCGCTGAAGGACGTGCTGAGGGTGTCCGACGCACCGATCGTCTCGCGGGACGTGGTCGGTGACTTTGCCTCCTGCGTCCTGGACGCCCCGCTCACCCGGACTCACGGCGATCTGGTCAAGGTCTTCGGCTGGTACGCCAATGAGTGGGGCTGCACCAACCGCCTGCTCGACCTCACCTCGTACGTGGCGGCCCGGCTGCCCCGGAACTGACAGTTCCGGGGCAGCCGGGCCGCACGCGGCGCTGATGCCGTATCGTCTCCCTGTTCGGGCCTCTATCGTGGCAGCTGAACGGTACGGCCGCCGGCATGCGGTGGGGCGTTGGAGGATCAGCGTTGGAGAACGCCGAAGGAGCCCGCGAGGCACGGGTACGGCTGCCGCAACTGCGGCTGGACGAACTGCTGGAGGAGTTGCAGGCCCGGCTGGACGCGGCGCGCGGCACCCGGGACCGGGTGCACAGCCTGCTCGAGGCCGTGCTGTCGGTCGGCCGCGAACTGGACCTCGAGCAGGCGCTGCACAGCATCGTGGAGGCCGCGGCGGCGCTGGTCGACGCGGAGTACGCGGCGCTCGGCGTCATCGGCCCCGACGGCAAGCGGCTGTCGGCCTTCCACACGGTGGGCGTGGACGAGGAGCAGATCGCGCGGATCGGCTCCTATCCGGAGGGCCACGGCATTCTGGGCGAGCTGATCCGCCACCCCGAGCCGCTGCGCCTGGCCAAGTTCTCCGAGCACCCCGCCTCCTACGGTTTCCCGGCCCATCACCCGCCGATGAACACCTTCCTGGGCGTCCCCATCCGGGTACGGGGCCACGTCTTCGGCAACCTGTACCTGACGGAGAAGCGCGGCGGACAGCAGTTCGACGAGGACGACGAGTCGGTGCTGGCGACACTGGCCGTGGCGGCAGGTGTGACGATTGACAACGCCCGCCTCTACGAGGAGTCTCGGTTGCGGGAGCGCTGGCTCCAGGTGAACGCGGAGGTCACCCACACCCTGATGTCCGGCGGGGATCAGGGCGGGGTGCTGCCGCTGATCGCCGAACGAGCCAGAGATATCACCGGCTCCGCCCTGAGCGTGGTGGCCATGCCGGTGAGCGGGACGGACACGCTCGCCGTGGAACTCGCGATCGGCCAGGAGGCCGACGTATGGAGCGGGGTCGTCCTACCCGTGGAGGGCACCCTCATCGGGCAGGCGTTCGTTCAGCGGACGCCGGTCAGAAGCCCGGACGTCTCACGTGACTCCCGGGTCTCGGCCGGCCCTCCGCGCTTCGACGGGCTCGGACCGGCCGTCGCCGTGCCGATCGGTTCGGGCGACGAGACCCGCGGTGTGGTTCTGCTGGTGCGGCAGTCGGGTGGCCACGCGTTCTCCGAGAAGGAGACCGAGCCGCTCCAGGTCTTCGCCGCGCAGGCCGCCGTCGCGATGGAGCTGGCGGAACGCCGAGCGGACGCCGAACAGATCGCCCTGCTGGAGGACCGCGACCGGATCGCACGCGACCTGCACGACCTGGCCATCCAACGGCTCTTCGCCACAGGCATGACGCTGCAGAGCGCCGGCCGGCGCGTCCAGGACGCCATGGCTTCCGAACGGGTCCTGCGGGCGGTGGACGACCTCGACGAAACCATCAAGATCATCAGGTCGACCATCTTCGGCCTGCGCTCCCGTGACGACGACTCGGCTCCCGGCCTGCGCTCCCGCGCGATACGCGCGATCGGCGAGGCCGCTCCTCTTCTGGGCTTCGCCCCCAGTGTCCGTATGGAGGGCCTGCTCGACACGCACGTACCCGGTCAGACCGCCGACCACGTCATGGCCGTCCTCACCGAGTCCCTGACCAACATCGCCCGGCACGCCGGCGCCGACCGCGCCGACGTCGTGCTGGAGACCGACGGCAAGCAGATCCGCCTGACGGTCACGGACAACGGCGTCGGCATCCCGGCCGGAGGCCGTCGCAGTGGTCTGACCAACATGGCCGAGCGAGCACGGAAGCTAGGCGGCGACATGGAGTTGGAGAGCCCGGGAGGAAGGGGGGCACGGCTCGTGTGGCACGCCCCGCTGGGGCAGTCCTCGGACACCGCTCAGGGCGGCCGGCCCGCCTCGTGACGCACGGCGTCAGCGGGCGATCGTTCCTCTGGCGACTCCTCAGGACCGCCGCCGAGCGAGGCCGGCCGCTCACCGGGACCATCGGCGCACAGCGCGGGTTCCTCCGGCCCATGACGGCGCCCCCACGACTGCGGTCGGATGGAAGGTGACCGGACGGACGACCGGGACCGTCCCGGTCCGCCGGTCCGACACGGGCGGGCGGGTCACCCGTCACGGGCACGCCGGACGCTCGCTCGCCGGTGTCGGGCAGGACTACGACGATCAGGGCGCCCTTGTGCTGTGGGTGGCGGGCCAGGGTGGTGGCTGCGTGGAGGGCGGCTCCGCCGGAGACGCCGGTGAGGATGCCCTCGGTGCGTGCCAGGCGGCGGGCCTCGGTGCGGGCCTGGGGCGCGGAGACGCGCCGCACGGTGTCGTAGACCTCGGTGTCGAGGACGTCGGGGACGAAACCGGCGCCGAGGCCCTGGATGCGGTGCGGGCCGGGGGAGCCGCCGGACAGGACGGCCGACTCCGCCGGTTCCACGGCCACCACGGTGACCTCCGGCCTCTTTTCCTTCAGCACCTGGCCGACGCCGGTGACGGTGCCGCCGGTGCCGACGCCGGCCACCAGGATGTCGACCTGCCCGGCGGTGTCCTGCCAGATCTCCTGGGCGGTGGTGCGGCGGTGGGCGTCGGGATTGGCCGGGTTCCGGAACTGCTGCGGCATGAACCAGCCGTGCCGCTCGGCCAGTTCGGTCGCACGGGCGACGGCGCCGGTCATGCCCTCGGCGGCCGGGGTCAGGACGAGTTCCGCGCCGTAGGCACTCAGCAGGGCGCGCCGCTCGGTGCTCATGCTCTCGGGCATGGTGAACGTGACCGGATAGCCCTTGGCGGCGGCCACCATGGCCAGGCCGATGCCGGTGTTGCCACTGGTCGGTTCCACGATGCGCGTGCCGGGCCGCAGCGCGCCGGTCGCTGCCGCGTCCTCGATCATCGCGAGGGCTATGCGGTCCTTGACGCTGCCGCCGGGGTTGGCGGACTCCAGCTTGACGAGGAGACGCACGGGCAGATCGGCCCCGTAGCGGCGCAGCGCCACCATGGGGGTGCGGCCTATCAGTGACGTGATCGAGCCGTGTATCGCCGTCATGGTTGTCCTTCTTCATGTGCGGGGGTGAAGACGCCGAAGTGGCGTGCCGCCGCCGCGCCGTGAGGGCGGACGGTGGCGGCCGACTGCGCGATGCGGACGCAGGAGTGGGCGGGGACGTCGCGCAGGACGAGGGCGTGCGCGCCGACGATCGTGTCGTGGCCGACGTGGACCGGGCCCAGCACGGTGGCGCCGACGCCGAGGACGACCCGGTCACCGATCGTGGGGTGCCGCTTGGTCGTTTCCGTATCGCTCCACCAGCCGGTGCCGCCCAGCGTGACGCGGTGGTACAGCATGACGTCGTCGCCCAGAACGGCGGCCTCACCGATGACCACGCCCATGCCGTGGTCGATGAAACAGCGGCGGCCGATGACCGCACCCGGGTGGATCTCGATGCCGGTGACGGCGCGGGCGAGCTGGGAGAGCACCCGGGGGAGGAGCGGCACGCCGAGCCGGTACAGCCTGTGCGTGATCCGGTGTGCCCAGATCGCCCACAGGCCGGGATAGAGCAGGACCTCGATCACGTGGACGCCGCGGAGGGCGGGGTCCTTGCGGCAGGCCGTCCGGAGATCTTCGAAGATCATGCGCGTCTTTCTTCGGGGACTGGTCGCGGCGTGCGGCCGGATGCGTTCGGCCGATTGGCGCGCCGTGCTCGACGGCACAGGGGAGCGTGGCGTGTTCTGCGACCGGAGCGGCCTCGAACCTGCGAAGCCTCCGTGCTGTCGCCGTCGTCCGTGAAGATGCACGCTACGGGCCTCTCTTGATGCGGCGCCCGGTCCGAAGGGCCCGCCGCGGGGGCCGAACGGTCCGGATCGTCGCTCGCGGCACGGGACCAACAGCTCTCCGGGCAGGGACTGTTCGGCCCGTGCGCCGCCTGCCGCGGTCCGGCCACGCTTCATGCCGGAACCGAACGGCAGGAGGCCACGGAACGCCGCAGCGGACTGCGGGCCACCCGTTCTCCTACCCACAGGCCGCATTTGGCTGCGGTGTCCTGCCGGCTCGGTCGCTGTCCGGCCGCCTGCCATGTGTCTCAAGGCGGCCGGACAGCTCCTTGGCATGCGCGGCGCCGTGGACGGTGTGCTCGCCCGAGGGCCCGGTGGTCCCGCGCGATGGGGCCGAGGGGCCCCATGCCATGGGGCTGCAAGCCCCACCTGCCCCTCACCCGAGCGAAGTTAGCCTCGCCTTACTGAGTGTTCTTGAGGTTCCTCTCGCGGGGCGGCATTGCCCCGGGACGATGTGAGGGAGACGCGGATGACAGCCTCTGGTGGGGTGTACGAGGAAGCGAGCAGCCGGGGGACGGTCGACACGGAAGCCGTGCCACCCTCTCTGGCGGACCTCGTACCCGGTGCTCGTGCCGTGGTGACGCGCGTCGTCGCCGACGGGGTGCCCGCTGTGGTCCGCCGGCTGTACGACCTCGGGTTCAGGCCCGGCGCCGTGGTGGAGGCCGTGCGCCGGGCGCCGTTGCGCGACCCGGTCCTCTACTGGGTCAAGGACTACGAGGTGTGCCTGCGACGGGCTCAGGCGGCGTGCGTGCACATCGTCGAGGTGGAGCGGTGAAAGCGGGCTGCCACGACGCCTCGGGCGCCGACGCGACCCCGACCGGAGTGCCGCGGATCGCGCTGGTCGGCGCCCCCAACTCGGGCAAGACCAGCGTCTTCAACGGTCTCACGGGCCTGCGGGCCAAGACCGGAAACTATCCCGGAGTGACCGTGTCCCGCTTCGTCGGGACCTCCCGGACGGGCCGCCACCGGCACATGATCGAGGATCTGCCCGGCACCTACAGCCTGGAGCCGATCAGCCCCGACGAGCAGATCACCGTCGACGTGCTGGACGGCCGGCTGGCGGGTGCGGACCGGCCGGACGCGGTGCTTGTCGTGGTGGACGCCACCACGCTACGGCGTTCCCTGGGGTTCCTCGCCCAGGTCCTGGCCCGTGGGCTGCCGGCCTGCTTGGTGGTCACGTTCACCGACGAACTGGCCCGACGTCAGGGCCGATTGGACGTCGACGCGTTCGCGCAGGCGCTCGGTGTGCCGGTGCTGCCCGTGGTCGGCCACCGTGGGCTGGGCATCGCTCAGCTGCGCGAGCGGCTCACCACGTGGCGCACCTGGCAGACACCGGCCGTGCCCCCGCCCACCGACCCTGGCGAGCAGGACGCCTGGGCGGAATCGGTCCTCGCCTTCGCCGGCTACCGGCCCCCTGAGCGCCACCGGGTCACCCGGCGCGTGGACGCGGTATTGCTGCATCCGGTGTGGGGGACGGTGGTGTTCTTCGCGGTGATGGTGCTGTTCTTCCAGACCGTCTTCACCGTGGCCGCCCCGTTGCAGGGCTGGGTGGAGTCGCTGTTGGCGGTTTCTAGGGGTCGTCGCAACACGTGGTCGTGTTGATCAGGCCGCGAGCAGTTTATGCAGACGCTCGGCTGGAGTATCCCAGCCGAGCGTTTTGCTGGGCGGCCGTTGAGTTCGGAGGCGACGGCGGCCAGGTGCTCGCGGCTGTGGACGGACAGGTCGGTGCCCTTGGGGAAGTACTGCCGTAGCAGGCCGTTGGTGTTCTCGTTGGAGCCGCGCTGCCAGGGGCTGGCCGGGTCGCAGAAGTAGACCGGGATGTCGGTGGCGACGGTGAAGGCTCCGTGGGCGCCCATTTCGCTTCCCTGGTCCCAGGTCAGAGACCGCATAAGGTGGGACGGCAGGGTCTGGACCGTGGTGACCAGTGCCTCCCGGACGCTTTCAGCGCCGTGGTCGCCGGGCAGGTGCAGGAGCATGACGTAGCGGGTGGCGCGCTCGACCAGTGTGCCGATGGCCGACTTCCCGTCCTTGCCGATGATGAGGTCTCCCTCCCAGTGGCCGGGTATGGCTCGGTCTTGCACCTCGGCGGGCCGTTCGCTGATCATGACCATGGGGGTGGAGAAGCGCGGCTGGCGCTGTTGGGCCTGGCGGCGGGGCTTGCGTCGGGCGCGGCCGGTGCGCAGGGCGCGGGCGAGTTCGCGGCGCAGCTCTCCCCGGCCCTGGACGTAGAGGGCCTGATAGACGGTCTCGTGGACCACGTGCATCTCCGGCCGGTCGGGGAACTGTGTCCGCAGAGCCTGGCAGATCTGCTCCGGACTCCACCGTAGGTGCAGGTGGTCCTGGATGAAGTCGCGTAGCTCGGGGTTCTGGCCGATCTTTCCCGGTTTGGGGCGTGGCCGGCGGGCGTCGGCGCGGGCCTGGGCGGCGTGCGGGCGGTAGGCCCAGCGTCGCGCGTCTCCTCGCAGGGGCATGCCGTTGCGGCGGATCTCCCGGCTGATGGTGGACGGGCTGCGGCCCAGCTCCGCGGCTATCGCGCGGACGGTGGCCTTCTCCCGCAGCCGGTCGGCGATGTAGATCCGGTCGTCCTCGCGCAGGTACCGGGACGGACCGGAAGGCGGCACCACCGCATTGATCGATGGTGCCGCCTTCTGCCTGCGGTCCGCGGCGCGGCCGTTACGCCATCGCCGCCCGGTCTTCTCGTTGATGCCGACGATCCGGCATGCCTCTTTGTTGCTCAGGCCCTGCTGCATGAGCTGGGAGTATGCCTCCCGCTCCCGCAGCAGCGGCTTGGGCCCCTGAGCTACCGTCCGGATCTTCCGGATCTTGAAGTCCATCGCATCCCCTGAACTGGGGTGTTGCGACGACCACTAGAACGGAAGGTCTGGAGGGCCGGGCCTTCGTGGCGCTGCTGTCGTCGTTCGCCTGCGCCGTCCCCGGCATCCTGGCCACCCGTACGTTGCCCTCGGCCAAGGACCGCCTGGCCACGATGATGGCCGCGCCCCTGATGACCTGCTCGGCGCGGTTGCCGGTCTATGTGCTGCTCATCGGCCTGCTGGTGGACCCGTCCCTCGAGCTCGGCCCGTTCGGCGCGCAGGGTCTGGTCATGTTCGGCCTGTATCTGCTGGGTGCCGTCTCCGCGATGCTGGCCGTCTGGGCGTTCAAGAAGCTCGGCGACCGCCACGGACGACCGGTGCCGTTCTTCATGGAGCTGCCGCCCTACCGGCTGCCCGTCCCGCGCGCGGTGCTGGCGGCGGTGTGGTCCTCCGCGCACGCCTTCCTGCGCAAGTGCTCGACCGTCATCGTCGCCACCAGCGTCGTTCTGTGGCTGTTGCTGAATCTGCCCCTGCACGGGGACGCGCAGCTGCGCGCGGCGGGCGTCGACTCCACCGACTCCGTCGCCGTGTCCGCCTACACCGTCGACCACAGCTACGCCGCCGGCTTGGGCCGCCTGGTCGCACCGGTCTTCGACCCGCTGGGCTTCGACTGGCGCATCAACGTCGGTGTGCTGTCGGCGCAGGGCGCCCGGGAGACCTTCGTCGCCACCCTCGGACAGGTCGCCGCCGCCGAAGACCCCGAACAGCCCGACCAGGCGCTGCGGGCCATGACGTACCCCGACGGACCCCGGGCCGGGGAGCCGGTGTTCACCGCACCCACCATCGCCGCGCTGCTGGTCTACTTCGTGTACGCGCTGCAGTGCATGGCCACCGTGGCCGTCCTGCGCCGGGAGACCGGCACCTGGCGATGGCCGCTGATCGCCCTCACCTACCTGACCGTCCTGGCCTGGCTGATGGCCTACCTGGCCCGGACAATCACCGTCTTGCTGGGCGGGTGAGCCGACGTGGTCCCCGTACACCCCCAGCAGGTGCCTGATCGGCCCGACCGGTTGCGCTGGATCATCCCCGCCGGAATCCTCACCTGCCCCGGCCCGCTCGCCGAGGTTCCCACACCGCTCGCCGCCCTGCTGACCGACGGTACCCTCGCCCAGATCACCCTGGAAGGCGAGGCCGTCGTCACCCGTCTCGGTGCCGGTCGCACCTGGCCCGAAGAGGGCGCCCGGGTCCGCACCGCACTCCACACCGCCCTCGACGACCCCGCCGGATGGATCCCCGGTACCGGGACCGCCCCCAGCGATGACGATGCACGGCTGTACGGTGTGGCTCAAGACGTTCTCGCCGGGGAGGTGGGTGAGTTCACCCGGTCCCACGGCGGCAGCATCGACCTCGTCGAGGTACGCGACGGCATCGTCACCGTCCGCCTCGGCGGCACCTGCCACGGCTGCCCCGCCTCCTGGTTCACACTGCACCAGCGCCTGGAGCGCCGACTGAGGCAACGCCATCCCGGGCTGCGGGAAGTCCGCAACGCCGCCTCACCGGCAAACCTTTTCGGCCCGCCGGGCGACTCCCGTGGGGCGTCCGCCTGACCGCGCCGGCGTCGCCGCATGCCGCTGCGCCCCTGACCTTGCGGACAATGCACAAGGCCGGGGGCGCAGGAAACCGGGGCATGGCCGGCGGCTATGCGGCTCCGGGGCCTTTGTCGGCCTCACCGGCCCAGCGGGCGGCGAGTTCTCCGGCGCGCCGGGCCGCGTCGGCCACCGCGTCGGGTCCACCACCCGCACGTCCTGCCGCATACCCGACCAGGAAGGTCGTCAGCGGGGCGGCGGGCCGGGCGACGCCGTGAGCCGCGTCGCCCGCGAGGGCGAGAAGCAGGGCCCGGTCGACTTCGAGGTCGATACCCAGGCCGGCCTTCACCGCAGCCGTCCATTCCTTCAGTACGTCATCCATGATCATCCTTCTTGGGTGCGTGAGCGGATGGTGCGGAATGCGGCGGCCGGTCACAGCAGGCTGCTCCAGTACGGCCAGAAGCGGGTGAGGACGAGCAGCGCGATCACCCCGTACCAGGCGCTGAGGAGCATCCCGTGCGTGTCGCGGACGACGTACAGGACACCGCGGGGCACCGGGACGATCCCGCGTTCCAGGCAGTGCACGGTGACGTGCCAGAACAGGGCGATGGTGACGATCCAGACGACGGCGCAGTAGGGGCAGAGCTTGTTGAGCTCGTAGAGCGACTGCGCGATCAGCCAGTGCACGAACCCGACCCCCACCAGCGCCCCGGCGTCCAGCGCCAGCCACAGCCGGCGGTGCAGGCGCGCCCCGGACAGCACGGCGACGCCCAAGGCGGCGACCGCGGCGAAGGCACCCAGCCCGAGGAGCATGTTGGGGAAGCCGAGCAGGCTGCCCTGCGGGCTGGACATGACGCTGCCGCAGCTCACGACGGGGCTGATGTTGCAGGGAGGCTGGTAGGCGGGGTCGCGCAGCAGCCGCCAGTCGTCCACGGTGAGCTGGAAGGAGGCGAGCCAGCCGATGGTCCCGGTGAGGACCATCACCCATCCCGTGCGGCGGCTCGCGGCCACCGTGCGCGGGCGCAGGGTGGCCGTGGTGTCCGGTGCGAGCGCGGGTCCGGGACTCACGTGGCCCGCCGGGAGCCGGGGGTCGGCCGGGTCCGGCCCGCGCTCGTCGGGGTCGCGGCCGGTGCGGTTCGCCGCCGGTAGACCAGGTACGGCCGGGCCAGGTAACCGATCGGGGCGCTCCACACGTGGACGAGGCGGGTGAACGGCCAGGCGGCGAAGAGCAGGAAGGCGCTCAGGGCGTGCAGCTGGAACAGCAGCGGCGCGCCGGTGATCGCCTCGGGCTGCGGCTGGAGGACGAACAGTCCGCGGAACCAGACGGAGACGGTCGAGCGGTAGTCGTAGCCGGCGCCGAACACGTTGTGGGCGGCGGTGGCGGTGATGCCCAGCAGGACGGTGGCGGACAGCAGCGGGAAGAGGAGTTTGTCGCTGCGGTCGGTGCCGAGCCGGATCCGGCGGGTCAGCAGCCGACGGGCGCAGAGCATGCCCAGCCCCACGACCATGGCGACGCCCGCCACTGAGCCCGCCCACACGGCCGTGGTGTGGTACGCGTGCTCGGAGATGCCCACCGCCTCGGTCCACGAGTCGGGGATGGCCAGACCCACCACATGCCCGGCGATCACCATGAAGGCACCCACGTGGAACAGTGGGCTGCCCCAGCGCAGCCAGCGGTGTTCGAGGAGCTGGGTGGTACGGGAGGTCCAGCCGAACTGGTCCTGCCGATAGCGCCAGACGTGCCCGACCACGAACACGGCGAGACAGATGTAGGGGACGGCGACCCACAACAGGAGGTCGGCGCCGCTCGCGGCCGCGGCCACGGAGGAGACAGAGGCGTTCATCGGGGGCCTTCCACACGGATGGTCGAAGCGGGCGGAACACGGGTCGGCGCAGCGGGTGTCGGCGGCACGAAGGTGCCCGGCGGAGCGAACTCCCCGTCCCCGTAAGCCCCGTAGGGATCGAGGCCGACCTCCTCGTTGGGCGGGCCCTCGGTGACGAGTTGCTCCACCGCCGCGCGGTCCGCCTCCGTGGGCGGCGGCAGCAGGGTGAGCAGCGCGGCCAGGACGTGCCGGTAGGGGGAGTCGGAGTCGGTCAGCGCGCGGTGGATCAGCTCAAGACCACGCCGGTGCTGACGCAGAGGTGCCTCGCCGCCGCCCGGACCCATCAGGGCGGCGAACTCCAGAACGACCGGCAGGTAGTCGGGCAGTTCGCCGCTGTCGGTGTCCCAGCCCGCGGCCCGGTAGCGCTGGTTCAGGGTGAGCAGGGCCATGCCGCGGCGGCGGGTGTCGCCGTGCAGGTAGTAGGTGAGGTAGAGGCTGCTCTTGCGGCGCAGGTCGAACATCTCGACGTAGTGCCGCTCCAGCGCCTCCGGCTCCTGCCCGGCGAACCAGTCGGCGAAAGAGGCCAGGTGCTCGGCGGCGGGCGAGGGCGGCAACGCCTCGATGCTCGCGGACAAGACTCGGCGCCCTGCGGCGAGTTCGGCGTCCGGGTACTGCAACAGCAGTGAGCACAGCCGCAGCAGCAGCGTGCGCGCCTCGGTCTCCTCGGGCGTGAGCCGGGCAGGGCGGCGTACGGCCGCCCGGACGCGGGTGCGGACGAGGGTGGGGATCGATGCGGGCAGCGGGCTCACGGACGGCCTCCGGTAGTGGTGTTGCGGCGCAGGGTGGGGATGCCGAGCATCACCCGTCGGCCACCGGCGTCCGCCGGGTCGCCCGACGATTCGACGGGGCAGCGGTTCTCCATGGCGGCCAGCGCGGCGGCGTCCTCCTTGTGCGCGGCGGGGACGACGTAGCGGTCGGCGTACTTGGCGACGGCGAGCAGCCGGTGCAGGTCCTCGGCCTCCCGCGCGGTCAGCCCGACGGCCTTGAGCGCGGTCTCGTCGCCCTCCTCCCCGAGGGTGCGTTCACGCATGTACGAGCGGAGCGCGGTGAGCTTCATCAGGACCCCGCCGACCACATCGGTGTCCCCGGCGGCGAACAGCTCCGCCAGGTACTCCAGCGGGATGCGCAGCCGGGTGACGGCGGCGAACACGTGGTCGGGGTCGTCCTGGTCGCCGCCGGCCGCGTCGACGGCGTCGAGGACGGGGGAGAGCGGCGGCACGTACCAGACCATCGGCAGGGTGCGGTACTCCGGGTGCAGCGGCAGCGCCACCTTGTACGTCGACACCAGGGCGTGCACCGGGGAGCGGCGGGCGGCGTCCAGCCAGTACTCGGGGATACCCGACTCCCGTGCGGCGGCGGCGACTTCGGGATCGTGCGGGTCGAGGAAGACACCCCGCTGGGCGTCCAGCAGGTCCTTCTCGTCGGGGGTGGCCGCCGCCTCGCCGACCCGATCGGCGTCGTAGAGGAGCAGGCCGAGGTAGCGCAGCCGGCCCACGCAGGTCTCGGAGCAGACGGTGGGCTGGCCGGCCTCGATGCGCGGGAAGCAGAACGTGCACTTCTCGGCCTTGCCGGTGGCGTGGTTGACGTACACCTTCTTGTACGGGCACGCCGTCACGCACATCCGCCAGCCGCGGCACTTGTCCTGGTCGACCAGGACGATGCCGTCCTCGACCCGCTTGTACATCGCGCCGGACGGACAGGCCGACACACAGGCCGGGTTGAGGCAGTGCTCGCACAGCCGGGGGAGGTGGAAGAGGAAGGTCTGCTCGAACTCGAACCTGACCTTCTCCGCCCACGCGCCCGACAGATTGGGGTCGGCGCCGGCGTTCTCGGGAGCCCCGCCGAGGCCGTCCTCCCAGTTGGCGCCCCAGGTGATGTCGGTGGGTTCGCCGGTGAGGACCGAGCGGGGCCGGGCGACCGGCATGTCGGGCCCGGCGGGGGCGCTGATCAAGTTGTCGTAGTCGTAGGTGACCGGCTCGTAGTAGTCCTCGAGGGAGGGCAGGTCGGGGTTGGAGAACAGCGACAGCAGCCGCTTGATGCGGCCGCCGGAGCGCAGCACCAGGCGTCCGCGCTTGTCGAGCATCCAGCCGCCCTTCCACTGCTGCTGGTCCTCGTAGCGGCGGGGGTAGCCGACACCGGGTTTGGTCTCGACGTTGTTGAACCAGGCGTACTCGACGCCGGTGCGGTTGGTCCACGTCTGCTTGCAGGTGACCGAGCAGGTGTGGCACCCGATGCACTTGTCGAGGTTCATCACCATCGCGATCTGGGCCATCACACGCATGTCAGTACTCCACTTGCTGGCTGCGGCGGCGGATGACGGTGACCTCGTCGCGCTGGTTGCCGGTCGGGCCGTAGTAGTTGAAGGCGTAGGTGAACTGCGCGTAGCCGCCGGCGAGATGGGTGGGCTTGAGCAGCAGGCGGGTGAGCGAGTTGTGCATGCCGCCGCGTTTCCCGCTGACCTCTGTTTTCGGCACGTTGATGTTGCGGTCCTGGGCGTGGTACATGTACACGGTTCCCTCGGGCATCCGGTGGGTGACCACGGCCCGGCAGGCGACGACGCCGTTGCGGTTGTACGCCTCGATCCACTCGTTGTCCCTGACGCCGATCTTCTCGGCGTCCTGGAGCGACATCCAGATGACCGGGCCGCCGCGGGACAGGTCGAGCATGTACTTGTTGTCCTGGTAGTTGGAGTGGATGGACCACTTCGAGTGCGGGGTCAGGTAGCGGACCGTGACCTCGGCCCGCCCGTCCTCGTGCAGGTGCTCGTCGCCGTAGTGGCGTGGAGTGTTCAACGGGGGCCGGTAGACGGGCAGTTGCTCGCCGAGCTCGGTCATCCAGTCGTGCTGGACGAAGAAGTGCTGGCGGCCGGTGAGGGTGTGCCAGGGCTTGAAGTGCTCGGTGTTGATGACGAACGGCGAGTAGCGGCGCCCGCCGGTCTCCGAGCCCGACCACTCGTAGGAGGTCATCACCGAACGCGGCTGGGTGCGGGTGTCGGCGAAAATGATCCGCTCCGCCTCGCGTTCGGAGGCGAGCTCCACCAGACCCTCGCTGCCGGTCTGCCGCTCCAGCTCACGGAAGCCCTCGGTGGCCAGACGGCCGTTGGTGGTGCCGGACAGGGCCAGGATCGCCTCGCACATGTCGGAGGCGGTGGCCAGCGACGGCCGGCCGGCGGCGATTCCGTCCCGGACGGTGCCGTTGCGGTGGCGCAGGTCCTCGATCTCCCGGTTCGGGTGGACGGTGACGCCCTTGGTGGTGGTGCCCAGGGTGTCAAGGAGCGGGCCGACGGCGCGCATCTTCTGGGCGATCGTGGCGTAGTCCCGTTCGATGACGACCAGCTTCGGCATGGTCTTCCCGGGAATGGGTTCGCACTCGCCGGTCTTCCAGTCCCGCACCACCCCGCCGGGCTGGGCGAGTTCGTCGGGGGTGTCGTGCAGCAGCGGCACCGCCAGGACGTCGGTGCGCGCCCCCAGGTGCTCGGCGGCCAGGTCGCTGAACTTGTCGGCGAGGGTGAGGAAGCTGTCGTAGTCGGTGCGGGCCTGCCAGGGCGGGGCGATGGCGGGGGTGAAGGCGTGCACGAAGGGGTGCATGTCCGTGCTGGACAGGTCGTCCTTCTCGTACCAGGTCGCGGCCGGCAGGACGACGTCGGAGAGCAGGCCGGTGGAGGTCATCCGGAAGTCCATGGTGACCAGCAGGTCGAGCTTGCCCTCAGGCGCCTCCTCCCGCCACACCATGTCCTTCGGCCGGGACTCCGGCGGGGTCTCCTCCGAGCGGACGGCGGCGTCGGTGCCCAGCAGGTGCCGCAGGAAGTACTCGTTGCCCTTGCCCGACGACCCCAGCAGGTTCGCCCGCCACACGGTCAGCACGCGCGGGAAGTTGGCCGGGTCGTCGGGGTCCTCGGCGGCGAACCGCAGGCGCCCCGCCTTCAGCTCGTCCACGATGTGCTCGGCGACCGGACGCCCCCGCGCGGCGGCCTCGTCGGTGAGGTCGAGGGGGTTGCGGTTGAAGCCGGGGTGACCCGGGGTCCAGCCCAGCCGCACCGCCTGCGCCAGGCAGTCGGCGAACCCCTTGCCCGCGAACCGCCCCTCACCCAGCGGGGAGGCCAGCTCCTCCGGCCCGAACGCCTCGTAGCGCCACTGGTCGGAGTTGAGGTACCAGTACGAGGTGCCCGCCATGTGCCGGGTCGGCCGCTGCCAGTCGAAGGCGAACGACAGATGCTGCTGCCCGGTGACCGGGCGGACCTTCTCCTGGCCGACGTAGTGCGCCCAGCCGCCGCCGTTCACACCCTGGCAGCCGGTCATCGTCGTCAGCGCCAGGAAGGCGCGATAGATCGTGTCGGAGTGGAACCAGTGGTTCGTGCCCGCGCCCAGCGCGATCATCGAACGGCCGTTGGTGCGCTCGGCGTTGCGGGCGAACTCCCGCGCGATCCGGGCCGCCTGCTCCGAAGGCACAGACGTGATCGTCTCCTGCCAGGCCGGGGTGTACGGCTCCGACGCGTCCTCGTACGACGACGGCCAGCTGCCCGGCATGCCCGGCCGCTGAACCCCGTACTGGGCCAGCATCAGGTCGAAGACGGTGGTGACCAGGCGGCCGCCGATCCGGCGTACCGGCACACCGCGCACCAGGACCGAGCCGCCCTCCGTGGCGCCCTCGTCGAAGCGGGGCAGTGCCACCTCGGCCGTCTCCTCGGCACGCTCCAGCAGGCTCAACTCAGGAACGGCGTCGCCCAGGTCGAGATTCCACCGTCCCTGGTCCTCCTTGGCCCAGCGGAAGCCGAGCGAGCCGTTCGGCACGACCGGCTCGCCGGTGGCGGAGTCGATCAGGACGGTCTTGGACTCGGCGTGTTCCGTGTCGTGGCCGAGATCGGCGGCGGTCAGGAACCCGCCCGGAACGAGACCGCGGTCGTGCTCGCGCAGGGTGATCAGGAACGGGGCGTCGGTGAACGTGCGCAGGTAGTCCTGGAAGTAGGGCACCTCGCGGTCGACGAGGAACTCCTTGAGGACGACGTGCCCCATGGCCATCGCCAGCGCCCCGTCCGTACCGGGATGCGGGGACATCCACTCGTCGGCGTGCTTGACGTTGTCGGCGTAGTCGGGGCTGACCGCGACGACCTTGGTGCCGTTGTAGCGGGTCTCGGTGAGGAAGTGCGCGTCGGGCGTGCGGGTGACCGGGATGTTGGATCCCCACATGATCAGATAGCCGGCGTTCCACCAGTCCGCCGCCTCCGGCACGTCCGTCTGATCCCCGAACACCTGCGGCGAGGCGACCGGCAGATCGGCGTACCAGTCGTAGAACGACAGCAGGGTGCCGCCGATCAGCGAGTGGAACCGCGCACCGGCCGCGAAGGACGCCATCGACATCGCCGGGATCGGCGAGAAGCCGGCGACACGGTCCGGTCCGTACTCCTTGACGGTGTGCACCTGGGCGGCGGCGACCAGCTCGCTCACCTCGTCCCAGTCGGCCCGCACCAGACCGCCCTTGCCGCGCGCCCGCTTGTACGCCCGCGCCTTCGCCGGGTCGGACGTGATCTCCGCCCAGGCCGCCACCGGGTCACCGAGCCGCTTGCGGGCCTCACGCCACAGCTTCAGCAGCGCACCGCGCACATACGGGTAGCGGACCCGGCTGGGCGAATACGTGTACCAGGAGAACGACGCACCGCGCGGACAGCCGCGCGGCTCGTACTCGGGGCAGTCGGTACCGATCGACGGATAGTCGGTGGCCTGGTGCTCCCAGGTGATGATGCCGTCCTTGACGTACACCATCCAGGAGCAGGAACCGGTGCAGTTCACACCGTGAGTGGAGCGCACCACCTTGTCGTGGGACCAGCGGTCCCGGTAGAAGCCCTCCCACTGCGGATCGCCCGTGCCGAACACGGCGCGTCCGTCGGCCGACACCTCGCTGCGCGTGAGGAGCCTGCGGGCCGCCAGCGGCCAGCTGTCCGCGGCGCGCGACTTCCGCGGCCGTGCGTTCTGTTCGTTCTCCATGGTCAGGACGCTAAGCGCGGCACGGCATCCGACACCTGGGGCTGGCGGTCCCTGGCGGATGGCCTACCGGCCCCATGTGGCTCGCGACAATAGGGACCAGTGGTCCCGGTGCCGGGCCCGGTCGGCAGGGGAACCGGGTGCGCCGGGCGTTGCATGCTGGCTGTGATCGAACCGCAGACGTTCATCCGTCTGTACGACCGCATCCCGTGTCTGTCAGGTGGCCCAGTCCCCCGTCCCCGCCGCCGCGGACACAGCGCGTATGGCGCGTGGCGCCCGGCTCGGTCCTGCGTCCGGCCGCTCACAGCGGCCGGACGCGGCATCCGCCCCGGTATCGGTGTGCGGAGTGCCGCCCCCGCCCGCATCGGCCGGCCGAGCCGGCCCGACCAGATGGAGAGACCCTCATGAGCGTGCTCAGCCTCGCCTCGCACCCCCGGGACGCCACGGCCCTGGAAAGCGCCGAGGCACATCACGCACGACTGGCCGGGGAACTCGCCGGACGAGTGAAGATGCTGCTCGTCGCCGTGGACCGGGACCCGGTCGCCGCCGAGAGTATCCACGCCGGGCTCGTGGCCTTCTGCGACCGCTCACTGCTGCCGCACGCCGCAGCCGAGGAAGCCGCCCTCTACCCCGCCGCCCACCGCAAGCGCGAGGCCCGCCTGCTCATCGAGAGCCTGATCGGCGAACACCGCTGCCTCGCCGCACTCGTCGATGCCCTGCGCGCCGCACCCACCCCGGCGGGTGCGGCGGCCGACGCCCGGGCCCTGCAGGTGCTCTTCGAGGAGCACCTGGCCAAGGAGAACGGCCTCGTGCTGCCGCTTCTCGCCATGACGCCCGAGGTCCGCCTGGCCGAGTTGCTGGCGGACATGCACCGCCGGCTCGCGAACGACCCGTCCGACAAACACACCTCAGAAGATCAGCACAACGAGGAAGGGCACGACATGTACGAAGGGCAGACGCGGGAGACCGGTGGCTGCGGCGGAGTGTGCGGCTGCGGCGGTGCCGAGGAGGCGAACGAACCCGAGCTGGACGTCAGGGACGTTCCGCATGCCATTCGTCACGCCACGGTCTTCGGCGCGCTGGACGCTGTCCCGGCGGGCACCGCGATGGTGCTGATCGCCCCTCACGACCCGCTGCCCCTGCTCACCCAGATCGAGCAGCGCAACCCGGGGGTGTTCTCGGTGGAGTACCTGGAACGCGGCCCCGAAGCGTGGCGTCTGCGGCTCAGCCACCGCTGACCGACGCGCCATCCAACCCCGCGGCGGTACGTGCCCCCTCGCTTCAGCCGATGTCCACGCACCGCCGCACCCGCAAGCAAGGAAGGCAAGGAAGGAAGGACCACGTCATGGACGGATCACACCGTCGGGCCGGCACCCTGCTCGGGACGGTCGGTATGGCCCTGGTGGTCGCCGGGCCGGTCATGCTGTGGCGCGGGCGCAGCGGCAGGAAGGAGATCCGCACGGAGCTGTCCGCCCAGAAGATCACTTTCCCCGAGCGCGGGCTGCCCGTCGCACTCGCCGCCCACACCGGCCGCCGGGTGGAGACCGGCCCCGAGGCGCACGCCTACGCCGAGTTCATCAAGGGCAACCTCGCCAAGGCCACCGGCGGCCGCACCTACGCCGAGATCACGGCGGAGCTGCACGCGGCCGGAGGCGACGACGAGAAGCTCGCCAAGCTGCGCGAGACCGCGTTCATGGGCCAGTCCCTGCGCGCCTCGCTGATGTCCGCCTATCAGGCATGGCACCTCACGACCCTGGTCACGGGCCTGGGCGCCGCACTCACCGGTGTGGGAGCCGCGATGATGGCCACTGCCAACGCCCTGACTCACCGTTCCCCGAACCACTCCTGACCCCCGTCGCCGTCTGACGACTGACCGTTTCGATCCCGCACCTCACGTGAAGAGGGACCGTCGGCCCTGATGGCGCAGACCATCGGCCGCCGCGCCGACCACCGCCGCCGATGGATGCTGACGGCGACCGATCCGGAGGTATCCCGTGTACGACCACATCGACCACCCTCGAGGCCGATGCCACCGCTGCTGTTCACGGCGGGTGCCGCGCACGGCGCGGTCCGGTCACCGTCCGGCCGCCCGCCTCGTCTGCCCCGACTCCAGGGCGGCCGGACACAGCAGCAGGGTACTGGGAAGGGCCGTGCGATGACCGCCCCCGCCCACGTCATCCGCCGCCAACGGCACGACGCGGGGGAACGGCCGTTCATCGTCATCTGGGAATCCACCCGGGCCTGCCCGCTGGCCTGCCTGCACTGCCGGGCCGAGGCCGTGCCCGACCGGGACCCGCGGGAGCTGGACACCGCCGCGGCCAGGGACCTGCTCCGCTAGATGGCCGCCTTCGGACAGCCCGCCCCCCTCTTCGTGATCACCGGCGGCGACCCGTTCCAGCGCCCCGACCTGACGGACCTCGTCGCATACGGTCAGGAGATCGGAGTCCGGGTCGCCGTCTCCCCGTCCGGCACGCCGACGCTCACCGAGCAGCGGCTGCGGGAGTTGCACGCGGCCGGCGCAGTCGGCCTCTCGCTCAGTCTGGACGGCTCCACCGCCGAACTGCACGACGGCTTCCGCGGCGTACCCGGCGTCTTCCGCTGGACCCTGGACGCCTGGGACGCCGCCCGCGCCCTCGGCATGAAGGTACAGATCAACACCACGGTCGCCCGGCACAATCTGCACGACCTGCCGGACATCGTCCGCCTCGTCGCGGAGCACGGCGCGATGCTGTGGAGCGCCTTCTTCCTGGTGCCCACCGGACGCGGCCGCAGCCTTGGCGCACTGACCCCCGGCGAGGTGGAGGACGTGCTCAACTTTGTCCACGACGTGGGCCTGACGGTGCCCGCCAAGACCACCGAGGCCCACCACTTCCGCCGTGTCTCCCTCCAACGCCAGATCCTCGCCGCCGCCGGCGACGACCCCGTCGCGGTACTGCGGCGCGGCCCTCTCTACCAGGAACTGCGCAAGCGGATAGCCGAGTTGGGCCTGGACGCAGGAGCGCGCCGGGTACGGCGCCCGCCCCTGGACGTCAACGCGGGCCGCGGCTTCGTCTTCGTCTCGCACACCGGCACCGTGCACCCCAGCGGGTTTCTGCCGCTGGGCGCGGGAAGCGTGCGCGAGACACCCCTGACCGAGATCTACCGCACCTCGGAGCTGTTCACCGGCCTGCGGGACGCCGACCGGCTGGGCGGCCGGTGCGGGGCGTGTGAGTTCCGCCGGGTCTGCGGCGGCTCACGTTCCCGCGCCTACGGCGTCACCGGCGATCCCTACGCCGAGGAGCCGTGGTGCGGCTACCGGCCTCGATCCTTCCCGTACCAGCGGGAACTGGCCGCGCTGTTGGCGGCCGTCGGCGAATCGGAAGTGCCTGTTCGTCCCCGTCCGACCGCCGCCCCGGGCGGCAAGGAGCACCGTGTACAGCAAGAGCGATGACCCGGCCGCGGGTGCCGGCCGCCCGCCCAGCAGATTCAAGGCGTCCGCACTGCGCAGCCGGCATCTGACCGCCCACGTCCTGGTCGCGGCCTGGGCCGTGCTCGCGCTGCTGGCGGCGAGTGCCCAGCAGTCGCTTCCCGCGGCACGCTGGCTGGCCATCCACCTCTTCCTGGTCGGTGCCGCCACCACCGCCATCGTGGTGTGGAGCGAGCACTTCGCCGTGGCCATGCTCCACGCCCGGCTGCCCGACCGGCGCTGGAGCACCACCCGGCTGGCCGGCGTCAACGCCGGCGCCGTGGGCGTCCTCACCGGCATGTGGACCGACCGGCCCGTTGTCACCGGAGTCGGCTGTGTGCTGCTGATCACCGCGGTCGGCGCGCACCTGGTCGTCCTCGTCCGCATGGGCCGCGGCGCGCTGGGCGGACGGCTCGCCCCGATTGCCGACTACTACCGGGCCGCCGCGGCGGCACTGATCATCGGCGCGGTACTCGGCTGGCTGCTGGCCACCGGCAAGGCAGGCCCGCAGCACTACACCGGCCTGAAGCTGGCCCACGTACATGCCACCCTCCTCGGCTGGATCGGCCTGCCGGTGCTGGGCACGCTGTTCATGCTCTGGCCGACCGTGCTGGGCGTACGCATGGCCGAGCGCACGACCCGGCTGGCACGCTGGGTACTGGTGCTGACCGGGGGCGGCCTGCTGACAGCCGTCGCCGGACTGTCGGCCGGCCGCCGCGCGGACGCCGTACTGGGTGTCGCCCTCTACGCGGCTGGCATCGCGGTCGCGGCGCAGCTGTTCGCCCGTACGCTGCGCCGGCGGTCGGCGGTCTCGTTGGCCGCCGCATGGATGCTGGCCGCGGCTCTGGGATGGTTGTTCGTTGGCGTGGTGGTCGACCTGGTGCTGCTGGCCGTACGGCCGCTCGCCGACGTGCGGGACGACTTCGGGCCACTGGTCCCGGTACTGCTCGTCGGGCTTGTCGCGCAGGTCCTCATCGGTGCGCTCACCTATCTGCTGCCCGTCGTGCTCGCCAGCGGCCCCAGGGAACGGGCCGCGCTGCGGGCCGTGTTGGAACGGGGCTGGGTGCCGCGACTGGTGGCGCTCAACCTGGGTGTCGCCCTGCTTGCGTTGCCGCTGCCCGGCTTCGCCGGCTCGGCGGGGACACTGCTGGCCGGGGCGGCCGGAGTGGCTTTCCTCGCCCTGGTGGTGCGCGTGCTGGTGCACAGCGGACGGGGCCTCCTCCACCGTGAGAACCGGACCAGCGTCTCGCGGCGGCCCGTCCTGTGGGGTACCGCCGCAGGCGCCGTGGTCACGGTGCTGGCCGTGCTCGTGGCCAACAGCGGAGGGGACACGAGCAGCCGGGCGAGCGGCGCCGGGACGGCGGGCGCGGGCGCAGGGGCCACCCGCACGGTCGCCGTCACCCTGGCCGACATGCGGATCCGCCCGGCCCGGATCGAGGTCGCCGCGGGTACCTCCGTGCGGTTGGAAGTCACCAACACCGACGCCCAGCGCCACGACCTCAAGGTCGAGGACGGTCCCGCCACCCCGATGCTCGCCGAGGGCGACACCCGCACCCTCGACCTCGGGCGGGTCACCAAGAGCCGCGAGGCGTGGTGCACCCTGCCCGGCCACAAGGCGGCCGGGATGACCATGGACATCGTCGTCACCGGCGACACCGGCACGTCAGGCGACACCAGCCACGCGAGCGGGCACGACGGCCATTCCGCGACCTCCACCGCGGGCGGCCTGGACCTGTCCGCCGACTTCTCCGCGGGCTGGCGGCCACGCCGGGCCAACCTGGCGCCCGCGCCCGGCGGGACGGTCCACAAGGTCGAACTGCACGCCGCGCACAGCACGGTCGAAGTGGCCCCAGGAGTGAAGCAGCAGATGTGGACCTTCGGTGGTTCCGCACCCGGCCCCACCCTCCACGGCAAGGTGGGCGACGTCTTCGAGATCACCCTCGTCAACGACGACGAAGGCATGGGCCACGGCATCGACTTCCACGCCGGCTCTCTCGCCCCCGACAAGCCCATGCGCACCATCCAGCCCGGCGAGCGCCTCGTCTACCGTTTCCGCGCCGAGAAGGCCGGGGCATGGCTGTACCACTGCAGCACCGCACCCATGCTCCAGCACATCGGCAACGGCATGTACGGCGCTGTCGTCATCGACCCGCCCGGCCTGGCCAAGGTCGACCACGAGTACGTGCTGGTCTCCTCCGAGCTCTACCTCGGCACGCCGGGCAGCACCGCCCAGGTGGCGAAGATGACCAACGGCACCCCGGACGCATGGGCGTTCAACGGCATCGCCTCCCAGTACGCCCAGCGGCCCCTGAAGATGAAGGCCGGTGAGCGGGCCCGCTTCTGGGTCGTCGCCGCCGGGCCGTCCGACGGCATCGCCTTCCACATCGTCGGCACCTTCTTCGACACCGTGTACAAGGAGGGCGCCTACCTGCTCGAGCCCGATCAGCCCGGCGGCTCGCAGGTACTGGACCTGGCCACGGCACAGGGCGGCTTCGTCGAGACGACGTTCCCCGAGGCCGGCCACTACGCGTTCGTCGACCACGACATGCGCCACGCCGAAGCCGGCGCACACGGGACCGTCGAGGTGAGCAACTGATGGACACCGTCGGCCTGTGGTCCCTGGTGCGATTCGTGCACGTGGCCGGTGCCGCCCTGTGGGTCGGTGGCCAACTGGCCCTGTCCCTGGTGATCCTGCCGCTGGCCCGGCATCTGCTCGACCCGGAGGCCAAGGACCGCTTCACGGCCGCGGCCGGCCGCCGGTTCGGAATGCTGACCGGTGCGGTGTTCCTGCCGGCCCAGCTGGCGACGGGCTGGGCCCTGGCCTGGCACAGGGGAGTCACCTGGGCATCACTCGCCGAACCCGGTTACGGACGTACCCTCGCGGCCAAACTCGCCCTGTTCTCCTGGTGATGCTCGCCGCGGCCGGACACGGTATCGCCCATGCCAAGGGCCGCGCCGAACGTGCCCGGATCCTGGCGGTCGCCTCCCTCGTCGGCTCGCTCGGCGTCGTCCTGCTGGCCACCGCCCTGCCCTCCACCTGATCTGAGGCCGAAGAGAAAGAGGCGGCATCATGCGCACCCGAGCCCGGCTGGACACCGCCACCGTGGAGTCGCTCCTGGCGGCGGCCGTGGCAGCCCCGTCGATCCACAACACGCAGCCCTGGCGCTTTCGCCTGGACCCCGGCAGCCAGGTACTGGAGGTCCATTCGGCGCCCGAGCGCACCCTGCCCCTGACCGACCCGACGCACCGCGCCCAGTACCTGTCCGTGGGAGCCGCGATCTTCAACCTCCGGCCGGCCGCCGTCCACCAGGGCCGGCGGCCGGAGGTGAGACTGCTGCCGGACCCGTACGAACCAGGACTGCTGGCCACCGTACGACTGTCCGACCCACTCGGCTCCGACGATCAGCAGCCGGACCCTGGTCTCCATGAGGCCATCGCGCGGCGGCACACCACCTGGATGCCCTTCACCGGCCGCCCGGTGCCCGAGCCGATCGTGGCGGAGATGGCGTCCGCCGCGCACGCCGCAGGCGCACGCCTGCACGTGCCGGACATCGCCGGCACACGGCACCTTCTGCACCTGACCGCCCGAGCCGAGGCCCGTAACCACGCCCACCCGGCCCGCACCGCCGAAACCCGCACCTGGCTCACCGCCCCGGGAGCAGACACCCCCTACGGCATCCCCGCCACCGCCCTCGGCCCGCCCGACGCGGCCCGACGGATGCCGATGCGGGACTTCATCGGCGCGCTGCCCGGTCCGCGCCTGCCCGCCCTGTGGTTCGAACGCCACGTTCAGCTGGCCCTGCTGTGGACGCCCCACGACCGACGCGAGGACTGGCTGCGGGCGGGCCAGGCTTTGCAGTACGTCCTGCTCACGGCGACGGCCCACGGGCTGCGCACCTCGCTCCTGCACCAGGCCATGGAATGGCCCGACCTACGAGGTGCGATGGCTCTGCCGCGCCACAAGCGGTGTTACCCCCACATGCTGATCCGGTTCGGTTACGGCCCGGACGGCGCGCGTACGCCCCGCGCGTCCACGAACGTCGTACCTGATGGGCTGGAGTCGGAGGGCGAGTTCTCGGGCCGGCGTAGTGACGCCGCGCCGTCGGCCTGAGGCGACTGCCTGCACCGTCGGGCGGCTTGCCCGTGTTCGAGGTGTCAAGATCCCGCAGCGGCTACTCGCTGTGCCTCATTGTGGGCCGGGCGCTCCCCTGAGTTCGCGTCCGGTGACCATCTCGGACTCGATCCGTACGAACACCGACTCCCGCAAGGGCATCCAGGAGCTGGGGCCGCTCTGCGTCAGGTGCTCGTGCTCGGCGGGGTCGGTCACCACGGTGGCCCGTCCGGTGACGACGACGCTCCAGCCGGACCGGGTCGCCGCATCGAACTCGTCCGCTTCGAAGGCGACCACGACGCCGTCGATGGCGCGTACGAGGTCCGAGGTCGGCGAGGTGCACAGCAGGACGGAGGCGTCCGTGTCCAGCGAGAAGTTGATGGGGAGGACCGCGGGCAGTGCCTGCCGGGTGTACACCACGCGGCCGACCGGCACCTTGGCCAGCAGGCGCAGGCACTCCTGCCGGTCGAGTGCGCGAAAGCCGTCTGTCTGGGACATCGGTCCATCGTCCCCCGTCGGCGACGGGTGGGGTAGGGCCGACCGGCCCTACCCCACCGTGCGACAGCGGCTGCACGCGGCGCTCTCGGGTACACGGGGCCGTGAGAGGGACGGATGGCTCCGAACCCGGGGTCTGTCCGGCCCCCCCACAGGGCCTGAATGGCCCATGCCGCTGGTGAGCCCGGATACGGACAGTGGTTGCGGGACGCCGTGGGGCAGGCAAGTGGCCTGCCGTGCGCATGCGATCCCGGTGGTGCCGTACCACCATGCATACGAAAGGGACGGACAACATGGTCCAGCCGTTGAAGTCGAAGGGTGACAGCTCACCGTCAGGTGCTCCGGTATCCCGCCAGGCGTGGCTGATGCTGACCCTGGCCACGATCGGGTTCGCCGTGAACTTCTGGGCGTGGGCGCTGCTGAGCCCCCTGGGCCCGCGGTTCAAGGACAGCCTCGACCTGTCGTCGTTCGAGCAGTCGCTCCTGGTGGCGGTGCCCGTGGTGGTCGGCTCCCTGGGCCGGATCCCGGTGGGCGCCCTGACCGACCGGTTCGGTGGGCGGGTGATGTTCCCGATCGTGTCGGCCGTCACCATCATGCCGGTGCTCTACCTCGGCCTGGCCGGCCACTCCTCCCTCGCCGCGCTGCTGGTCGGAGGGTTCTTCCTCGGTATCGGCGGCACCGCCTTCGCCGTCGGCGTGCCCTTGGTCAGCGCCTGGTTCCCACCCGAGCGGCGGGGTCTGGCGATCGGCGTGTTCGGCGCCGGCATGGGCGGCACCGCGATCAGCGCCCTGACCACCGTGAAGCTCGTCGACGCGGGCAGCATGTCGACTCCGTTCCTGATCACCGCCGCGGTGCTCGCCGTCTACGCCGTGGCCGCCGCGCTGCTGCTGCGCGACGCCCCCGGCCGCGGCGTGCCGACCGAGCCGCTGGGACGCCGGCTGGCCGCCACCGCCCGCCTCGGCATCACCTGGCAGGCATCCGCGCTGTACGCGGTCGCCTTCGGCGGCTACGTCGCCTTCTCCGTCTACCTGCCCACCTACCTCAAGACCGGATACGGCCTGACCCAGGCCGACGCCGCCAACCGCATGGCCGGCTTCGTCCTCCTCGCGGTGGCGATGCGTCCGGTCGGAGGCTGGCTGTCGGACCGCATGGGACCGGTCCGGGTCCTCGCCGGATCCCTGGCCGTGGTCGTCGCCGGAGCGGTCGCGCAGTCCTTCACCCCCGGCCTGGCCCCGGTGGGCACGACCGCCTTCCTGGCCATGGCCGCCGCGCTCGGTGCGGGCAGCGGGGCGACCTTCGCCCTGGTGGCCCTCCTGACTCCGGCGAACAAGGTCGGCTCGGTCACCGGCGTGGTCGGCGCCGCAGGCGGTCTCGGCGGCTTCCTCCCGCCGCTGGTGATGGGCTCGCTGTACGGGGAGTACGGAACGTACGCGGCCGGTCTCGCACTGCTCGCGATCGTGGCTGCGGCGGCGCTGGCCTACACCCTCACCGGCGTCCGCGCCGCCGTCCAAGGCGGCGACAGGGCTTCGCGGGCCGGCCGTGGGCGTCGGCACCGCACCGCGCACACCACCGTGTGAGAACACGCGGCTGACAACGACGGACCGAAGGAACAAGGAGGATCACCGGTGTGCGAGTACTGCGGCTGCCAGGCGCTGGAGACCATCGACGAGCTGACTCAGGAGCACGAGCGGGTGGTGACGCTCATCAGCCGCGTACGTGATGCCCGGCGCGACGGAGCGATCGCCCGTATGGCCGAGCTCGCGCGCGAGATCACCTCCGTGCTGGGCCCGCACACCCAGGTGGAGGAACACGGTTTGTTCCCCGCGATGGCCGCGGAGTTTCCGGAGCAGATCGCCCGGCTGGAGGCCGAGCACCGCCGCATCGAGTCGGTTCTGGCCGAGGCGGACGGACCGTTCCTGACCGACCCGGGCTGGCCGGACCGTCTGATCGACACCCTCGACCTGCTGCGCGAGCACATCCTCAAGGAGCAGGACGGCGTCTTCCCGGCCGCGCTCGCCATCCTCGGCACCGAGGACTGGGAAGCGGTGGAGAAAGCGCGCGCAGAGGCGGGCAGCGCCCTGTCCCGGCCGGGTGCCTGACCGCTCGCTCCCTCGGCGGCGAGCAGCCGCAGGTGCTCATGGCCCACCGCCAGACAGATCCGGCGGTGGGCCGCCCCTGTACCGCACCGGCCGGCCGGACTGCCCGGTTCGTTCGGCACTTCTCGGCGTAACCCTGCGGGCCCGGGGAACCGCTTCGGTGCGCAGACGATCTCCACAGAACCGTTTTGCCTAGTTGTGGTGTGGCTGTTGACCTTTCGGGGGAATGCGGTCGTAGAGTCGTGTGCGGCGTAACCGATCACGAATCGAACGGGAAGGCATGCCCGGAGTGGAGTGGCACGGTGAGCACGGAGACCGGCGCGGCGCGGACCCGGGTGGGCATGGACGGCGAGCTGGCGGAGGCGTTGGTGCGCAGCCGCCGCTACTTCACCAGAGCCGAGGTCTCCGGGGATCTGCGTTCGCTGCACCGCAAGGGCGGGCGCCAGGCGGACGAGTTCTACCGGGACCGCTGGTCGCACGACAAGGTGGTGCGCTCCACCCACGGTGTGAACTGCACCGGTTCCTGCTCGTGGAAGGTGTACGTCAAGGACGGCATCATCACCTGGGAGGCCCAGCAGACGGACTACCCGTCCGTCGGCCCGGACAGCCCCGAGTACGAGCCGCGCGGCTGCCCCCGGGGGGCGGCCTTCTCCTGGTACACGTACTCGCCCACCCGCGTGCGCTACCCCTACGTACGCGGTGTGCTGCTGGAGATGTACCGCGAGGCCAGGGCTCGGCTCGGCGATCCGGTGGCGGCCTGGGCGGACATCGTCTCCGACCCCGAGCGCTCCCGCCGCTACAAGCGGGCCCGCGGCAAGGGCGGTCTGGTGCGGGCGACCTGGGCCGAGGCGGCGGAGATGGCCGCCGCCGCGCACGTTCACACCATCAAGGAGCACGGCCCGGACCGGCTGGCCGGGTTCTCCCCGATCCCCGCCATGTCGATGGTTTCCCACGCCGCCGGGGCCCGCTTCTACTCCCTGCTCGGCGGGGTGATGCTCTCCTTCTACGACTGGTACGCGGACCTGCCCGTCGCCTCGCCGCAGGTGTTCGGCGACCAGACCGACGTACCGGAGTCCGGGGACTGGTGGGACGCCGGGTACCTGATCATGTGGGGCTCCAACCTGCCGGTGACCCGCACCCCGGACGCCCACTGGATGGCCGAGGCCCGCTACCGGGGCCAGAAGGTCGTCGCCGTGTCGCCGGACTACGCGGACAACGTGAAGTTCGCCGACGAGTGGCTGCCCGCGCAGCCCGGCACGGACGGCGCGCTGGCGATGGCCATGGGGCACGTCGTCCTCAAGGAGTTCTTCGCCGACCGGGAGACCCCGTACTTCACCGACTACGTCAAGCGGTACACGGACCTGCCGTTCCTGGTCACCCTCGACGAGGCGGAGGGCGAGCCGGGCACGTACACGCCCGGCAAGTTCCTCACTGCCGCCGACCTCGGCGGCGAGGCTGCCGCGGCCGAGCACGCGGAGTTCCGGACCGTGCTGCTGGACGCGGCCACCGGGCAACCGGTGGTGCCGAACGGAACGCTCGGCGACCGTTACGGTGAATCGGGAGCCGGGAAGTGGAACCTGGACCTCGGTGACACCCGGCCCCTGCTGTCCGCCGAGGACGGCGACGAGGTACCGGTCGCGGTCGAACTGCCCCGCTTCGATGCCTCCGACGGCAGCGCCGACCGGCTGCGGCGCGGCGTGCCGGTACGCAGGGTCGGCGGACGCCTGGTGACCACGGTCTACGACCTGCTGCTGGCCCAGTACGGTGTGGCCCGCGACGGTCTGCCGGGGGAGTGGCCCACCTCGTACGACGACGCCACTCAGCCGTACACCCCCGCCTGGCAGGCCGAAATCACGGGCGTGGACGCGGGGAAGGCGGCCCGGATCGCCCGGGAGTTCGCCGCCAACGCCGAGGAGTCCGGCGGCCGTTCGATGATCATCATGGGCGCGGGGACGAACCACTGGTTCCACTCCGACACCATCTACCGCGCCTTCCTGACCCTGACCACCCTGACCGGCTGCCAGGGCGTCAACGGCGGCGGCTGGGCGCACTACGTCGGCCAGGAGAAGGTCCGCCCCCTCACCGGCTACTCGGCGATCGCGACCGCCGCCGACTGGAACCGGCCGGCCCGGCAGATGATCCAGACCGCCTACTGGTACCTGCACGGCGACCAGTTCCGCTACGACCCGTTCTCCGCGGACACCCTCGCCGCGGCGGGCTCCGGCGGAGGACCGTTCGCCGGGAAGACCACGGCGGACGTGATCGCGCAGTCGGCGCGGATGGGCTGGATGCCGTCGTACCCGACCTTCGACCGCAACCCCCTTGATCTAGCCGATGAGGCGGAGGCGGCAGGGCGCGGGGTGGGGGAGCACGTGGTGGAGGAACTCAAGGCGGGTCGGCTGGGATTCTCGGGCGAGGATCCGGACGCGCCCGAGAACTTCCCGCGCGTGCTGACCGTGTGGAGGGCCAATCTGCTGGGCTCCTCGGCCAAGGGCAACGAGTACTTCCTCAAACACCTGCTGGGCACCGACCACGCGGTCCGGGCGACGGAGGCGCCACCGGATGCCCGGCCGCGTGACGTGGTGTGGCGGGAGGAGGCACCCGAGGGCAAGCTCGACCTGCTGCTCACCCTCGACTTCCGCATGACCAGCACCACCGTCTACTCCGACATCGTGCTGCCCGCCGCCACCTGGTACGAGAAGTACGACCTGTCCAGCACGGACATGCACCCCTTCGTGCACTCCTTCAACCCGGCGATCGCCCCGCCCTGGCAGACCCGTACCGACTTCGACATCTTCCACACCCTCGCCGAGGAGTTCAGCCGTCAGGCCGCCGACCACCTCGGCGTGCGCAAGGACGTGGTCGCCGCGCCGCTGCTGCACGACACCCCGGACGAGCTGGCCAACCCGCACGGCCGGGTCCGTGACTGGAAGGCGGAGGAGTGCGAACCCGTGCCCGGCCGGACCATGCCCAAGCTGATCACGGTTGAGCGTGACTACGGTGCCGTCGCCGAGAAGATGGGTGCCCTCGGTCCGCTGCTGGACAGCCTGGGCGCCACGACCAAGGGTGTCACCTTCAAGCTGGAGCGTGAGCTGGAGTACCTGCGGCACAAGAACGGCACCATGCGCGGGGGAGTGGCGGACGGCCGCCCGCTGCTCGCGCGGGACGTGCACGCCTGCGAGGCGATCCTCGCGCTGTCCGGCACCACCAACGGTCATCTGGCCACCCAGGGCTTCCGCACCGTGGAGGCGCGCACCGGCACCCGGCTGGCCGATCTGGCCGCCGAGCACGAGGGCAAGCAGATCACCTTCGCCGACACTCAGGCCGCCCCGGTCCCGGTGATCACCAGCCCTGAGTGGTCCGGCTCTGAGACGGGCGGGCGCCGTTACTCCCCGTTCACTGTGAACGTCGAGCGGCTCAAGCCCTGGCACACCCTCACCGGCCGCCAGCACTTCTACCTCGACCACGACTGGATGACCGCCCTCGGCGAACAACTCCCCGTGTACCGGCCGCCGTTGAACATGCACGCGCTCTTCGGCGAGCCGCGCCTGGGCGAGACGGGCGAACTCGGCGTGACCGTGCGCTACCTGACCCCGCACAACAAGTGGTCCATCCACTCCGAGTACCAGGACAACCTCTTCATGCTGTCCCTGTCCCGGGGCGGCCCGTCCGTCTGGATGAGCACGCGGGACGCGGCGAAGATCGGCGTGCGGGACAACGACTGGATCGAGGCCGTCAACCGCAACGGCGTCGTCGCCGCCCGCGCGATCGTCTCGCACCGCATGCCCGAGGGCACCGTGTACATGTACCACGCCCAGGACCGCCTCATCGACGTCCCCCGCACCGAGACCACGGGCCGGCGCGGCGGCATCCACAACTCCCTGACCCGGCTGCTGATCAAACCCAGCCATCTCATCGGCGGCTACGCGCAGTTGAGCTACGCCTTCAACTACCTCGGCCCGACCGGCAACCAGCGCGACGAGGTGACCGTCATCCGGCGCCGCACCGACCAGGAGGTGGAGTACTGATGCGCGTCATGGCCCAGATGGCGATGGTGATGAACCTCGACAAGTGCATCGGCTGCCACACCTGTTCGGTCACCTGCAAGCAGGCGTGGACCAACCGCACCGGCGTCGAGTACGTGTGGTTCAACAACGTGGAGACCCGCCCCGGCCAGGGTTACCCGCGCCGCTACGAGGACCAGGAACAGTGGCGCGGCGGCTGGGAGCTCAACAAGAAGGGCCGGCTCGCGCTCAAGGCCGGCGGCCGGTTCAAGAAACTGATCACGATCTTCGCCAATCCCGTCCTGCCGTCCCTGGACGACTACTACGAGCCCTGGACGTACGACTACGAGACCCTGACCAACGCCCCGCTGCAGGAGCACACCCCGGTCGCCCGCCCCAAGTCCCTGATCACCGGCAAGGACATGAAGATCTCCTGGTCGGCCAACTGGGACGACCACCTCGGCGGATCGGCGGCGACCGGAGAGAAGGACGTCCTGCTCAACGAGGTCTCGGAGAAGATCAGGTTCGAGTTCGAGCAGACCTTCATGTTCTACCTGCCGCGCATCTGCGAGCACTGCCTCAACCCGTCCTGCGCGGCCTCCTGCCCCTCCGGCGCGATCTACAAGCGCGAGGAGGACGGCATCGTCCTGGTCGACCAGGACAAGTGCCGCGGCTGGCGGATGTGCGTGACCGGCTGCCCGTACAAGAAGGTGTACTTCAACCACCGCACCGGTAAGGCCGAGAAGTGCACCTTTTGCTTCCCGCGCGTCGAGGTCGGCCTGCCCACCGTCTGCTCCGAGACCTGTGTCGGCCGGCTGCGCTACATCGGGCTCGTCCTCTACGACGCCGACAAGGTGCTGGAAGCCGCCTCCACCCCCGACGACACTGGCCTCTACGAGGCCCAGCGGCAGGTCTTCCTCGACCCGAATGACCCCGCCGTAGTGCGGGAGGCAGAAAAGGCCGGCATTCCCCGGGACTGGATCGAGGCCGCCCAGCGCTCCCCGATCCACGCCCTGATCAACACCTTCAAGGCGGCGCTGCCGCTGCACCCGGAGTACCGCACCATGCCCATGGTCTGGTACATCCCGCCGCTCTCGCCGGTCGTGGACGCCGTCCGGGACACCGGCCGGGACGCCGAGGACCACCGCAACCTGTTCGCCGCCGTCGACGCCCTGCGCATCCCCGTCGACTACCTCGCCCAGCTGCTCACCGCCGGCGACCCGGCACCCGTGGACGCGGTGCTGCGCCGCCTGGCCGCCATGCGCGCCTACATGCGCGACATCAACCTCGGCCGTGAGCCGGACGCCTCCATCCCCGAGGCCGTCGGCATGGGCGAGGAGCAGATGTACGACATGTACCGGCTGCTCGCTCTGGCCAAGTACGACGAGCGGTACGTCATCCCGCCCGCCCACGCCGAACAGGCCCACCAACTGGAGGAGCTGGCCACCGAGTGCAGCCTCGACTACGAGGGCGGCCCCGGCATGGGAGGCTCCGGCCCCTTCGGCGAGACCTCCGGCGGTGCCGCCCCGATCGCGGTCGAGAACTTCCACGCCCTGCGCGACCGGCAGACGTCCGACACACCGGCCGCCCCCACCGACAAGGCCACCCGCGTCAATCTCCTCAACTGGGACGGCAAGGGCTCCCCGCCGGGCCTGTTCCCGGACCAACCATCCAGCGGCAGCAGCGCTGACGGGAACAGCAGCGGGGAGGTCGAGCCGAAGCCATGAAAGCCCTCAAAAGGAAGACCACGCGCACAGATCGCACAAACCCCTGGCACCCCTACGCCTGGCAGACCCAGTCCCTGATGCTCGCCTACCCCGACGAGCAGTTCGAGCAGCGTCTGACCCTGGCTGGCCGGGTTGCCGCCACCCTGCCCGAACCGGTTGCACGTCCCTTGCTCCGCTTCACCACACACGCCGAGCAGATCGCCACCGCCGGCTTGGCCACCGCCTACGTCGCCACCTTCGACCACCGCAAACGCTGCTGCCCGTACCTGACGTACTACGCGCACGGCGACACCCGTAAGCGTGGCGTCGCCCTGCTGCGGCTGAAGCAGACCTACGCCGCGGCCGGCTGGCGCCTGGCCGACGACGAACTGCCCGACCACCTCGCCGTCGTCCTCGAATTCGCCGCCACCGACCCGGCCACCGGAGCACGCCTGCTCACCGAACACCGCGCCGGACTCGAGCTGCTGCGCCTGGCCCTGAACGACGACGGCTCGCCCTGGGCACACGTGCTGGACTCCGTCTCCGCCACCCTGCCCGCCCTCGCCGGCGACGACCGCGAAGCCGTCATGCGCCTCGCCGCCCAGGGCCCGCCCGAGGAACAGGTCGGCCTCGACCCGTACGCATCCCCCGTGTTCCTGCCCGACCCCGTCGTAGGAGGTCCCCGATGACCGCGCCGGCGCAACCCCTCACCCTGGCAGCGGAGGCAGGCACTGGTGGCATCCTGCTGTGGGTCGTCCTGCCCTACGTCTCTCTTGCGGTCTTCGTCCTCGGCCACGTCTGGCGCTACCGCTACGACAAGTTCGGCTGGACCACCCGCTCCTCCCAGCTCTACGAACGGCGCCTGCTGCGCATCGGCAGCCCGCTGTTCCACTTCGGCATCCTCGTCGTGGCGCTGGGCCACATCGGCGGTCTGGTCATCCCGGAGAGCTGGACCCACGCGGCCGGCATCAGCGAGCACACCTACCACGTCATCGCGGTGGTCCTCGGCACCGTCGCCGGCGTCTGCACCCTGGGCGGACTGGCCATCCTGATCTACCGGCGGCGCACCGTCGGCCCGGTCTTCTCCGCCACCACCGTCAACGACAAGGCGATGTACCTCTCCCTGACGGTGACCATCGGGCTGGGCCTGGCCGCGACCGTGGCGGCGAACATTGTCGGCGGCGGCTACAACTACCGGGAGACCATCTCCCCCTGGTTCCGCTCGATCTTCTACTTCCAGCCCGACCCGGACCTGATGACCGGCACCCCGGTCCTGTTCCAGCTGCACGCCATCAGTGCCCTGCTGCTCTTCGTCGCTTGGCCCTTCACCCGGCTCGTCCACATGCTCACGGCCCCGCTGGGTTACCTCACTCGCCCCTACATCGTCTACCGCAGCCGCGATGTCCAGCTCGGTGCCCGCGCACCCCACCGGGGCTGGGAACGTGTGGGGTGATGAGAAGAGGAACCGGATTGCTCCAGGTCACGACCGGGGCCCGGCTGCTGAGCCGGGCCCCGGTCCGGTCGGGTCTCACCAGTGGCCGAGGAGCCGCGGCCACAGGGCGCCCAAGCCCATCAACTCCGTAGACGACCTCGTCAGCGCCCTGACCACTCCGCCATGGGATTCAGACTCGCGGGCGTGTGGGGAGGAGCACCGTCCATTCCACGATGGTGCCGGTGGGCTCGTTCGGCGCGAGAGTGAAGCTGCCGCCGAGGTCGGTGGTGTGCCGGCGGAGGTTGTCCAGGCCGTGCGGCGGGGGACGGCCGGGTCCATGCCCCCGCCGCAGCGGCAACGCGCAGGTGGAGCCGAGTGCCGTCCGTCTCTGCGGTGACCTCGACGCCGGTGGCGTGTGCATGCTGGGGGACGTTCGAGAGCGTCTCGGGCAGCACTGCCGGCAGCTGCTCGGCATGACCGGCGGGGACGTCGGTCTCCAGCAGGCCGGTCATGCCGAGGGCGGGATCGAAGCCGAGGACAGAGGCGGCCCGGTCGGTCTCGGCCAGCAGTTTCCCGCGCAGTCCGCTGCCGCCGTCGGCACGATCACGTTCGCGGAGTGCGTAGATCGTGCCACGCACGGTCCTGATGGTGTCGTCGAGATCGTCCACGACCCGCTGCCTGCTCCTGGTCGTCGCGGTGACCGCCGCGAACATCGGCGACCGGGATGCTGCGACGGGCCTGCTGACCCGGCTGCGCCGCCTGCACCGTGACATCACCCTGGTCTGGGCCGACGGCGGCTACACCGGCGGCCTCGTCGACTGGTGCCGGGACAAACTCGCCCTGACCTTGGAGATCGTCAAGCGCACCGACGACATGACGGGATCCGTGGTGCTGCCCAGACGCTGGGTGGCAGAGCGCACGTTCGCGTGGCTGATGCATTCACGCCGACTGGCCCGGGACTACGAGACGTTGCCGGCCAGCAACGAGGCGATGGTCCGGTGGTCGATGGTCACGCGGATGAGCCGTCGCCTGGCACGGCCACAGGCCGTCGGCCGGCGCTGAAGGCCCCCGACGCCTCCTGCACGAGCCACCCGCGCTCCGCCAGGCACCTGGCCTTCGAGCGCACCCCCTCGACCTTCGCCGACGTCGTCTGAAGGCCCAGTCCCGCCGCGATCTCCCTGGCCCTGAGCGGTTCCTGGCCCGCCGGCTGCCGCTCATCGAGCACGCCCAGGATCCGCTGACAGTCCGGCGCCGGCACCGCCACCGGCAAGCCTTCGCGCCAAGGCGGCACGATCGAGCCCGGCACCGGCGCGGGCGAGGGCACGATTTCCTGCTCCGCCTCGGTCACGGCAGTCGTCTCGAGGGCGGACACGGCCAGGGCCTCGACCAGCTCCTCCCGCGCGATCACCCGCCGGTCCAGCTCGATCTCGGCGGACTCCAACACCGCAGCCAACCGGGCGACTTCCTCCCGCAGACCCTCCACCCGCACCCGGGCCGCTGTCTCCCGCTCCTCCAGCATTCCCAGAACCGACGCCACCGCGCACCCCTTGCTCATGGAGCGGAAAAAAGACGCCGGACCCCTCCCTCATACGGAGCTGCACCATGCCTGACCAGCAAAAATCAAGCGATCACGTTCGGTTGAGATACGGCTTCTGATGCATCATCAGGTAACTCAGCAACTGATCAGCATCAGTCTCTGAACATTCCGAAACGGCTGTCCGAACAGATGCCAGATCAGCGCTGTCACGGCAGCCAGGCTCTCGTGAAAGTGCAGGTAGAGAGCCTTGTCGTGAGAGTCAACCGATGTTCCTCCACATCTTCGAGTTCGGCGCGTGCCCGTGTACAGTGAACGATGCCCCTGACCTGCAGGAAGTTGGCGGGGAGCCGTCTTCTAGGAGTCCAAAGTGCTGCGAACTTTGATCAAGTCCAAGATCCACCGCGCCACCGTCACGCAGGCCGACCTGCACTACGTCGGCTCCGTGACCATCGACGCCGACCTGCTGGACGCCGCCGACCTGCTGCCCGGTGAGCTCGTGCACATCGTGGACGTCACCAACGGTGCCCGGCTGGAGACGTACGTCATCGAGGGCGAGCGGGGTTCCGGTGTGATCGGGATCAACGGGGCCGCCGCTCACCTCGTCCACCCCGGCGACCTGGTGATCCTCATCAGCTACGCCCAGGTCACCGACGCCGAGGCGCGGGCGCTGAAGCCGCGTGTTGTGCATGTGGACGGCGACAACCGTATCGTCGCCCTGGGCGGCGACCCGTCCGAGCCGGTACCGGGCTCGGACCAGGAACGCAGCCCGCAGGCCGTGTCGGCCTGACGTACTGATCCGTGTGGACGTGTGGACGAGGAGCGTGGCCGTGAGCGACCTGGAGATCCGTGACGACCGGACGGCGGGGCGGCTGGAGGCGGTCGGAGCCGGCGAGGTCGTCGGCCGTATCGAGTACTTCGTCCTGGACGCTCCCGAGCGCGCCCTCGTCCCCGTGCACACCATCGTCGAGCCGGCCCACGAGGGCAAGGGCATCGCGGGCTCGCTGGCGAGCGAGCTGTACGCCGTCGCCCGGCGCGAGGGCGTCGTCGTCGCTCCTCTGTGTCCGTACGTCGTGAAGTGGGCCGAGCGTCACCCGGACCAGGCGCCCGCGGCCGATCCCGAGCTGCTGCGCGCGGCGAAGGAATGGCTCGTGGCGCATCCCGGGCGGTTCTGACGAGGCGAGAGCGGAGACGAAGAGGGAGAAGGGGGGCGCGCGTGCTGGCGTTGTTGCACACCTCGTCCGTCCACGTCCCGGTCTTCGACGCCCTGCGTGACGAGGCGCACCCCGGTCTGGAGCTGCGGCACCACGTCGACGCCGAACTGCTGGAACGGGCGCGGCAGGCGGGGCCGGAGGCGGTGACGGACGCCGTCCGGGGCGTGCTGCGGCAGGCCGTCGCCGACGGGGCGCGGGCCGTCCTGTGCACCTGCTCGACCATCGGCGGTGTCGCCGAGGCGGCTGCCGACGGGGTCGGGGTGCCGGTGCTGCGGGTCGACCGGCCGATGGCCGCCGCCGCGGTGGCCGCCGGTCCGCGCGTCGTCGTCCTCGCCGCCCTGGAGAGCACGCTCGCGCCGACGGCGGCACTGATCGGCGAGGAGGCCCGGCGCGCGGGACGCCCCGTGCAGGTGCGTACCCGCCTGGTCGACGGAGCCTGGCCGCTTTTCGAGGCCGGTGATGTGGAGGGCTATCTGCGCCTGGTGGCCGAAGCGGCCGAGGCCGTCGGTGACGCCGACGCGATCGTCCTGGCCCAGGCCTCCATGGCGCCGGCCCGGGAGCTGACGAAGGCCCCCGTCCCGGTGCTGGCCAGCCCTGCGGCGGGACTGGCCGCCGGGGCGGAGGCGGCGCGCCTCGGGTAGCGCGTGCGGCTCGCCCTCAGGCGTGTGGTGCGCGTGTCGGGTGGCTGAGCCGGCGGTCGGCGACCGCCGTTCGGCCGCCCGGCGTGCGGCGCGTGCCCCGGTGTGCCCCGCTCGGCCCGCCGATCCGGCGAAGCACACCCGCCCCTCCCGCCCCGGTGGCCCCGGGCACCTCGCGCTCCTGGACCTCTTGGGCCACCCGGGCCCCCAGCTTCATGCGGGTGGGTGACTGGAGAGGCGGCCGTCGGGTAGGCGGGGGACAAGTCCAGAGCCGATGTCGACCGACTGGCCGGAGGACACCGCCATGACGAACCCGTATCCGGATCCCGTACCGCCCGGGCCCACCCCGGGACCGACCCCGGGGCCCCCGCCCGGTCCGGACCCGGTCCCGCCTCCGGAGCCGCCTCCCGGACCGGCCCCCACACCCCCGCCGCCGGGCCCCGGCCCGGAACCGACGCCCCCGCCGCCGGGTCCCGGCCCGACGCCGCCACCCCCGCACCCGGGTCC